>JAIEQQ010000574.1 GCA_019747615.1 Phycisphaerales bacterium | reverse complement strand
GTCGATCGCGCTGGGGTTGCAGACGTACACGCTCGGATCTTCGCTGAGCTTCAGCGTCTCGGCGATCTCGCGGATGTTCTGCTCGTAGTTCTTCGAGATGCAGATCGTGTGGTGCGGCAGCTCGACCTCGCCCTTGATGCCCAGATAGAGCATGTACGTGCTGCACGAGTAGTCCATCTTCGTGAGCTTCGAATCGCTCCACGTCCGGCGCAAGTGCGCGGGAATGAGGTTCTGGATCGCCCAGCTCGCGTCGGCGTTCATGACGACGTGGTCGTGCCGGTGCTCGCGGTTGTTGGCGACGATCGCCCGGGCCCGCGGGCCGTCGAAGGTCAGCCGCTGAACGGGGGTGCCGGTGTGGATCTTGACGCCCATCTCTGAGCAGGCCTCGGCCATGGCGGTCATGAGCGCGTTGCAGCCGCCCCGCGGGTGCCAGACGCCGTACTCGTACTCGATAAACGGCAGGATGCTGAAGAGGCTGGGGCAGGAGAATGGCGACATGCCCAGGTACTTGCTCTGGAAGCTCATCGCCAGCTTGCTGTACGGGCTCTTGAAGTACCCGCCGAGCCAATCGTGAACGCTCTGGGTCGGCGCGAGCATCGGCCCGGCCCGGACCAGGTCCATGTCAAGAAAGTCAGTGAACGACCGCCAAGGCTTGCGCAGCACCGGCTCGAACGCGCTGAGTTTCTTGCGATTGTCCGAAATGAAGCGAGCGAACGCGGCGCCGTCGCGCGCGTCGATCTCGCCCAGCCGCCTGGACATTTCCGCGACGTCTTGCGTGCAATCCAGCACAATGTCGCTCTGGCCCTGCCGCCCGATCACCAGCCGGTACATCGGGTCCAGCCGCTGAAGGTCGCAGTAATCCGAGAGTTTCCGGCCCGTGGACGCGAAGATCTCCTCAAGCACATACGGCATGAGAAAGAACGTCGGCCCGCAGTCAAAGTGATACTCGCCCAGCGAGATGCGGCTCGTCCGCCCGCCCACCGTCTCCATCGCCTCATACACCTCGACCTGTGCGCCGCTGGCCGCCAGCAGCATCGCCGCCGCCAAGCCCCCCGGCCCCGCGCCCACCACGCCAACAGACAACCCAGATTGTGCGATCATGGAAGAAGCATCCTCGCGCGAAGATTGAGAGGGAGAACATCGCGCGGTGTATAGTAACCCGCCTTCTCTCAGAGTCGTTACCGCAGGGAGTGATCGTGCAGGAAATCGTCGCGTGGCCCATCAAGGCGCGACTTGCGTGGGTCAGAAACTGGCGTCGGCTGATCGTGGCCAACACCGACACCCTCGTGTCGCTCGTTCAGCATGAAGTCCGAAAGCCCGAGGGCGAAGCCCTGACCGGGGACGTCATGCCCTTACTCGCTTCCTGTAAGTGGCACGAACAACGCGCCACGAAGCTCTTGGCCCCTCGGTCGCTTCGAAGCCGCCCGCTCTGGCTCCTGGGCCAGCGCCACCAGCTCACACGCCCCCCCGTCGGCACAGTCGCCATCATCGCCACTTGGAACTATCCCGTCCAGCTTCTGGGCATTCAGCTCCTGCAAGCCCTCGTCGCCGGCAACCGCGTCGTCGTCAAGCCCTCAGAGAACGCGCCGCGCACGCAGGCGTACTTGCTCAAGCTCGCGATCGAGGCCGGTCTGCCCAAAGGCCAGCTCCGCTGGACACCCGCGACGCGCGACGCCGGCCCGCGATTGCTCGCCTCCGAGCGCTTCGATCACGTGATCTTCACCGGCTCAACACGGGTCGGCACCGAAGTCGCCGCGTGGGCCGCCAGCACGCTCACGCCGACGACGCTCGAACTCAGCGGCGATGACTCCGCGATCGTCCTGGCCGACGCCGACACCAAGCTCGCGGCCCGATCGATCTGGCAAGCGGTCACCATGAACTCGGGGCAGACGTGCATGGCGCCGCGCCGAGCAATCGTCAGCGCCGGGGCGTACCCGAGTTTCGTCGCGTCCCTCAGCTTCCTCGCCGCGGGTGCCAAGGCGCAGCCGCTGATCGACACCCGCAGCGCGGGTCTCTGTCGCGACGCGGCCAACGCAGCCATCGAGGCAGGCGGGCGATCGATTCTCGGTGTTGACGAGCTCAACACCACGCCATCGATCCAGCGCCAAACGCAGCCCCGCCCGCGTGACGAGGCGAGCTTCCGCGCCATGGCGATCGTCGACATGCCCGAGTCCTCCATCGAGCGGGAGCGATCGATCTTCGGCTCGCTGCTGCTGGTCTACCCCGCTTCGGACGACGCCCACGCGCTCAAGATGCACGCACGCTGCCGCCATCGATTGAACACCGCGATCTTCACGCGAGATGTCGCCCGAGCGCGCACGCTCGCCCCTCAGCTCGGCTCCGGCTTTGTCACCATCAACGACGCGCACATCCCCACCGCCCATCCCGGCGCTTCGATCACCGGCACCGGCGCATCGGGCTGGGGCCCCAGCCGTGGCGAGCTCGGCTTGCTCTCGCTGACTCGCCCGGTCGTGGTGTCAACCTCGTCGGCGCTCATCCGAACCCCGACCAACGAGCCGAACGCCAAAGAGCTTTCCATCCTCCGGCGTGCGCTGCGTTGGCTCTATCAGCCCAGCGGTGAGGGCCGACGTATTGCGCCCGACGAGCCGATCGTCTCGGACGCCACCACCCCGCCCGATCACGCCGCATCCAATCACGCCGCATCCAATCACGCTCACACCTCGAACCACCCGCACCAGCCTTCCCGCCTCCCCGCCCAAGGACCAGCACGATGAACTCTGTCACGACCAAGCAATCCGTCGTCGTCATCGGCGGCGGCCTCGCCGGCCTCGCGTCGGCCGTTGAGCTCGCCAGCAACCTCGGCCCCGGTGCCGTCACGCTCGTCGAGCGCAACACCCACCTCGGCGGCAAGATGAACGTCCTCACCGATCGCGGCTTCACCTTCGACATGGGCCCCACGATCATCACGCTCCCGCAAGTGCTCCGCGGCATCATCAATCGCTCCGGTCGTCGCGTGCAGGACTACGTCGACCTCCGCCGCCTCGACCCGCAGTGGCGCTGCCTCTACGAAGACGGGACAACGCTTGATCTTTTCGAGGATGTTGATCGCATGGCGGCGAACGCCGATCGGATGTTCCCGAATCAGGATGCCGGCGCCGGGTACAAGAAGTTCGTCCAGTACAGCCGTCGAATGTTCAACCTCAGCGAGAAGGTCTTCTTCTACAAGGACCTCGGCTCCGTTGGTGACATGATGCGGCTCAGCCCGCTGGGCGACCCGCGCATGCTCATGGACGTGCTGGCGATGCGGATGCACTCGACCGTCGGCGCCACGGCAGCGTCGATGATCAAGGAGCCGCACGTCCGCCAGCTTGCCGAGCACTTCTTGCAGTACGTCGGATCCTCGCCCTTTCTCGCGCCGGCGATCCTCTCGCTCATCGCCTCCGCTCAAGTCGATCACGGCTGCTGGTATCCCATGGGCGGCACACGCATGGTCGCCCGCTCGCTGGAGCGGCTCGCGAAAGAGCTTGGCGTCAACATCCGCACCGGTGTCGGCGTCAAGCGCATGGTGACGCAAGGGCGTCGTATCACCGGCGTTGAACTCGACACCGGCGAGACGCTCGCCTGCGAGAGCGTCGTCAGCAACTGCGATATCCAGCGCACGATGCGCGATCTCTTGGGCACGCCCGAGACCGTCAAGCGTCAGCAGAAGATCGCCGGCGACTACACGCCCGCATGTTCCGGCGTCGTGCTCTATCTCGGCCTCAGCCGCCAATACGAGCATCTGGCCCACCACGATTTCCTCTTCAGCAAGGACTCGCACCAAGAGTTCGACGACATCTACACCCGCGGCATCCCCGCCCGCGACCCAACGATCTACCTCGCGGTGCCCTCGCGCACCGACCCGACGCAAGCCCCCGCCGGCTGCGAGGCGCTCTACGCCCTCATCCACACGCCCTATCTCCGCCCCGATCAGCGCTGGGAGGGCAAGGGCGGCCTGATGGAGCAGTACCGCCCCGTCGTGATCGATAAGCTCAAACGCTGCGGCCGAATGCCCGACCTCGAGCAGCACATCGTCGTCGAGCATCACTTGCACCCCCAGCTCATCGACTCCATGTACAACGCCGAGGGCGGCGCGATCTACGGCCTCGCCTCCCACGGCCGGCTCAAGGGCGGCTTCAAGCCCCGCAACCGCGCCGGCGTCATCGAGAATCTCTACCTCGCCGGCGGCAGCGCCAACCCCGGCCCCGGCGTGCCCATGGTGCTGATGTCCGGCGTGACTGCGGCGCACTCGCTGCTCACCGATCAGGGCGTGCGGGCAAAGGGTGATCTGGAGATGGCGTCGTTGACGAAGGACGATCTGGCGTTCGTGCCCGCATGAGTGTGATCGCGCATGGCTGAAAGCGAACTCGATCCCGCCCTGATCTGGCCCGCGGCACCCTCGAAGCATGTCGCGCGGTTTTTCCAATGGTGGCTCCCAAAGATGTTCGAGCGGTCATTCCACGCCGTGCGGCTTGCGCACGGGACTGAAAGCACGCTCTCGTCGCTGGACGCGCACGACGGCCCGATCATCGTCGTGATGAACCATCAATCATGGTGGGACCCGCTGATCGCGATGCACTTCTCCAGTCGCCTCACCCCGTCGCGCCAGTTGCTGGGCCCGATGGAGCTTGCGCAGCTCAAGAAGTTCGCGTTCCTACGCAAGCTCGGCGTCTTCGGGATCGACCCCGATCATCCAAACAGCCAGGCCACGATGATCGAGTATCTCACGCGCGAGTTTCGCGCCAATCCGAAGCTGAGCTTCTGGGTCACACCGCAAGGCCAGTTCGTTGATTCGCGCGAGCCCCTCCGCATCCGCCCCGGCGTGGCGAACGTCGCCGCGAAGCATCAGGGGATCCGCGTCGTGGCGCTGGCGGTCGAGATGCCCTTTTGGCTTGACAAACGCCCGGAGATCCTCTGCCGTTTGTGCGACGTGCCCGCGCCGGCGGCGCCGACAACCACCGGCTGGACCCGCGCAATCACCGGCGCGATGCAGGCCAACGCCGAGGCCTTGGCGACTCTGGTGCGTGCCCGCGATGAAGCGGCGTTCAGCGTGCTGAGCGGCGCACGCGGCGCACGCGTGAACCCGCTCTACGACCTCTGGCTCCGCCTTCGTGGCGTCTCCGGCCGCCTCGTCGCCACCGACCGATCCAGCACCAACCCTCGCGCCGCCAGCGCCGACACCCGTCCCTCGCCGTCTGGCCGCTCAGTCGCGTCGCCCCCCGAACTCTCAGCGTCAGCCTCCCCTGTGCCAGCCAATGCGTCGAACCCGGAGCGCGCGACCTCATGACTCTCTTCGTGCTGACGATCATCGCGTGCGTCCTCTGTCTTTTCCTGCTGGTGATGACGCTGGTGAACCTGCGCATCAACACGCCGCCCACCGCTGGCGAGCTTCGCGCGCTGCCAGGCGACCAGCAGCCGCTCATCTGCGTCTGCATCCCGGCCAGAAACGAGGAGGCAAACCTCGAAGCGTGCGTCCGCTCGGTCCTTGCCTCGACCCACCGCAACGTCGCGGTGTATGTCTACAACGATCACTCAACAGACGCCACCGGAACGATCCTCGAAACACTGATGGCCGAGGACTCGCGAGTTCGCGCCACGCCGGTGGTGCCGCTGGAGCCGGGATGGAACGGCAAGCAGTTCGGCTGCCACCAGATGGGCCAGCACGCCCAGGGCGAGTATCTGCTCTTCACCGATGCCGACGTGCGATTCGCGCCAGACTGCCTGAGCGCGACGCTCAACCGTGCCCGAGCGTTGTCCGTCGATCTGCTCTCGACATTCCCGATGCAGCGCACGCACACGCTCAGCGAGGCGCTGGTGATCCCGCTGATCCACTTCATCTTGCTGAGTTACCTGCCGATGTCGCGGATGCGGAACACGACGGACCCCGCCGCGAGCGCCGGATGCGGCCAGTTCCTGTTCGTTCGACGCGAGGCGTACATCTCCGCCGGCGGCCACGCACCATTCAAGGCCTCGATGCACGACGGCATCAAGCTCCCGCGCACCATGCGCAAGGCCGGCTTCCGCACTGATCTCTTTGACGCCACCGCGCTGGTTTCCTGCCGCATGTACCGCGGCTTTGCCCAGACCTGGCGCGGCTTCAGCAAGAACGCCTACGAGGGCCTCGGCTCCGTCCCGCTGCTGGTCTTCGTCACCATCGTCCACGCGATCGCGTACCTCATGCCCTGGTGCGTGCTCATCCTCGCCGCG
>JAIEQQ010000656.1 GCA_019747615.1 Phycisphaerales bacterium | reverse complement strand
CGTTCAGGTGTTCCACCGGCAGCATCCGCATGGCTTCGAACTCCTGCATGTTGGCGAACGCCTTGCCCTCGCCCACATGGTCGTTCACCAGCGACCGCAGGTGGTTCGTGGGCACCCGGTCGATGTTGGCGATCGCGTCGTCCACTGCCTTCACCGACGGTCCAGTGGTCGTGCCAGCGGTTCGCAGCGTGGCCTCAAATCCCTCTGGCGCGCGACGCATCGCCCCATCGGCGGCGAGCTTCTGGGCGTCGGTGGCGTTGGTGCCGAGGTTGCCGCGGAGCTTCTCGAGGCGGAGATCGAGCTCGCCGAGTTGGTTGAGCTGGGACATGCGGCGCGACATGATCGCCAGGCCGTGCTTGGCGGTCTCACCCACGGCGGATTGGTCGATGTGGAGGTAGACCGAGCGGAGGGCGGACTGCCAGTTGGCGGAGTTGGCCTTGAGGACCGAGCCGGTTTGTTGGATGCAGCGCCCGGCGCCGTTGATGAAGTGCTTTGAGGATGCGACGGTCCAGTCGGTCCAGCTTGCCACTTCCAGCAAGTTGATGGGCGGCCTGCCCTCCCACTTCAGGAAATATGTGAACGCCTGCTGGATGCTGCCGCGGCACGAGTCCCCGGTGCTGATCAGCCGTTTGATCCAAGGCGTGCCGTACTGGCCGACGACCTTGACAATGACCTTCAGCCCGGCCGCGGCGGCGTAGCGACGCTCGGCACTACACCTTCCAAAACCACCGCCGCTGCCACAGGTACCACAGCACGCAGAACCAGCACGCCAGCGTGAAGAGTGCGAAGGTCAGTGAGGCGTCGATGGGGCTGAGGCCGGTGAAGGTGAGTGATTCGTAGAGGGCGGCTTTGAGTGAGACGGGCTTGGCCAGCGTGAGGTCGCCGTCAATGGGCGCGTGGTACGCGGTGATCGACGTCAGCACGCGGCCCACGAGGCCCGAGCCGACGAAGAGCAGGATCGCGTTGAGGCCGAGGATTTGCAGCGGGATCGACCAGCGTGAAAGTCGCAGGAGGTCGATGAGCAGGTGCATCGCTCCGAGGGTGGCGGTGGCGATGCCGGCGGTGTAGAGGACGTAGGTTGGTGTCCACAGGGTCTTGTTCAGCGGCATGAAGTCGCTGAGGGCGTAGCCGCTCAGGAGCAGGGCCGCGGCGAGGATCGCGAGCGTGTTGAGCGTGCGGCGGGGCGAGCGTGCGGACGTGGTGAGGCGCGCGGCGGCGGTGTTGGTCACGGGCGTGTGGGCGCTGGCGTCGGTGGTTGTCCGCCGCAGGACCAAGCCGACCCAGAAGCCGATGAGCGTGGTGACGAGCGCCGGGAGTGTCGAGAAGAGGCCCTCGGGGTCCGTCGGCTGGGCCGACCAGACGTGGGCTGGGCCGAGGATCGCCAGGTCGATCGTGCGGCAGAGGTTGTCAGTGGAGGCGAACGGATCGGCGCTCGGGGCCAGTGCGAGCATCGCGATGGTGTACGCGAGCAGGAGGGCCGCGCCGATGATGATCTGCACGCGGACGCTGAGCGTGAGCACGATGACGCTGGCGATGGCGAAGCAGATCGCGATGCGCTGGAGGACGCCGGGGATTCGGATGGTGGAGAGGCCGCGCCAGTTCTCTTTGAGCACGCCGTCAAGCAGCGGGCCGAAGACGGCCAGCAGCATGCCCAGCGCAAACAGCAGCGCGGCGCGGCGGAGGATTCTGATGGTCAGCGACCGCGTGAGCGGGACCAGCCCGCACGCGGGCGCGCCGGGATCGCGCGAGGCGAACGAGAAGGCCATCGACACACCGACGATGAACAGGAAGAAGGGAAAGATGAGGTCCGTCGGTGTGCAGCCGTGCCATGTGGCGTGTTTGAGCGGCGGATAGATGAAGGACCACGAGCCGGGGTTGTTGACCAGGACCATGGCGCCCATGGTGAGGCCGCGGAAGGCGTCGAGGGATTGGAGGCGCGGGGGCTTGGTGGTGGCGGAGGCCGCGGGCGCGGCGTGTTGCGGCGCGGGCGTCGCGTTCTTTGGCGCGTCGTTGCGCTCGGGTTGGCCGTGGGCGTCGGGCAGTGGCGAAGGAGGAGTGGGGAGGTCAGTCATGGGGCTTGAGGGCCTTGCGATTCGGGCGGCGGGCGGCGTGGCGTACGCCGAGAATGACCACGCCCTTGCCTCGTACACAAAAGAGGATGCGGTAGTTGCCGTCGATCAGGTGCCGCACGCGGACGCGGCCGAGGGGCGACTCGGGCGCGAGCGGCGCACGAAGCGGGAATGCCGCCAGCGAGAACGCGCGGTCGAGCAGGCGATCGAGCCACTGGTCCGCCTCGTCCCGCGAGTCTTCGGCGATGAAGGCGTGCAGGTCCAGCAGGTTGCGCATCGCGCGCGGCGACACGCGCACGGCGTACGTCTTCATGACGCACGCTTCCGGCGGGTCTGGCGGCGGAGGAGCGAGGCGGCGTCCGCGAGCGGCACCGAGCGGCCCGCGCTGTCCTCGGCCAAGGCCTCGGCAAGCTCCGCGGCGGAGGCCGCCCGCTCCAGCTCATCCAGCATCGCCTGATACGCCCCAGCGTCGGCGACAATCAGCGCGGCCTTGCCGTTGACGGTAAGGACCGCGGGGCGCTTGGACTTTTTGAGTTGCTTGATGTACGCGGCGGTGTTGCGCTTGAAGTCCGTGAGCGGCGAGATGTCTTCGGGTCTGATCATGTCGAAATCGTAGCATCTTTCAAGGTGCGAGGAAGATGCGAGATGCACAAGATCGCCTTGGCGCGGGGCCGCTGCTGGGCGGAGGTCGCGATGGCGGTCGTTGCCGCAGGCTGCGCGGGCGCGGAGTGAGCCCGACGGCACGGCCGCGGCGTGCTGGGACTCGGCTCTTCGAGCGTGCGAGTGGTTCATCGCGTAGCGAAGCTACGCTCGGCCATGCTGATTCAGCCCGCTCAGTATGTGGCCCCCGTCCAGCCGATCGCACCCGGCGTTCGGGGCGACGTGGTCGCCGAGTTCATGCGCAAGCAGCCATACCCGCTGCTGTTTGTGACCTTCAGCGGGGCGCATCTCTACGGCTTCTCGTCGGCGGATTCGGACTACGACCTGCGCGGCTCGCACGTCACGCCGGTGCGACTGCTGTGCAAGCTGGACCCGCCGAGTGAGACTGTTGAGGTCATGGATAAGGACGCGCCGGTCGAGATGGACGTGGTGACACACGACGTCGGCAAGTTCTTCAGGCTGCTGCTGAAGAACAACGGGTACGTCCTTGAGCAGATCTTCTCTGACATCGTCGTCGCGACGTGCGATGAGCACGCGGAGCTCAAGGCGATCGCGGTTCACTGCATCACCCGCAACCATCGGCACCACTACATGAGCTTCGCGCACAACCAGTGGGATATGGTGATCAAGGGCGGCAAGCCGACGGTCAAGGGCCTGCTCTACACCTATCGCGTGCTGCTGGCGGGGATCCATCTCATGCGGACCGGGCGCGTCGAGTCCAACCTTGTGCGGCTGAACGATGAGCACCGCAGCGACGAGATCGCGGAGTTGATCCGGCTGAAGGTCGGCGGCGCGGAGAAGCAGGAGCTCGCGGGCAAGAGCCTGTTGCAGCACGAGCGCAAGTACGCGAGCCTGCAAGCGGAGCTGGAGGCGGCTCGGACGGCCAGCTCGCTGCCGGAGGAGGTTGATCCGGTGCTGGGCCGCGCGGCGCTGGATGATCTGCTCGTGCGTGTGCGGATGCAGACGGTGCCAGCGGCCGCGGCGCGCTGAGCTCGATCACTTCAGCCCGTACTCGCGCAGCTTCCGATAGAGCGTGCGCTCGCCGATGCCCAGAGCCTTGGCGGTGAGTTCGCGGTTGCCGGCGTACATGCGGAGCGTCTCGCGGATGGCGCGCTTCTCGATCTGCTCGAGCGGCGTGCCGGCCAGCGAGCCGCCCGTGGTGCCGCCGACGCCGGCGGCGCTCCCGGCGAGATCGTCGTCAAGGCCGACGCCGTGGTCGTCCGGGCCGTCGGCGCTGCGGATGTCCTCGGGGATGTGGCGGACGTCAACGATCAGCGTCTTGCGCGGGTCTTCCGCCTCGCCCATGGCGTTGACGACCATGTTCTGCACGACGTTCAGCAGTTGGCGCACGTTGCCGGGCCACGAGTACGCGCTGAGGCGCATCATCGCGGCGTCAGTGATCCCCGGCACCGGCGCGTCCTTCGCAAGGGCCTTGCCCACGCATCTCGCCAGCGCGTGGTTCACGATCCGCGGCACATCCTCACGCCGATCACGCAGCGGCGGCAACACCACCTCTGCGCCCTTGATGCGGAAGTACAAGTCCTCGCGGAACTCGCCCTTGGCGATCATCGCCTTGAGGTCTTTATTGGTCGCGCTCACCAGCCGCACGTCCGTCTGGCGCTCGTCGTTGCTGCCGACGCGCACCACGCGCCCGGTCTCCAGCACGCGCAGCAGCTTGGCCTGCATCTTCAGGGGCATGTCGCCGATCTCGTCCAGGAACAGCGTGCCGTTGGTGGCGTACTCAAAGACGCCCTCACGGTCCTTCTCGGCCCCGGTGAAGGCGCCGCGGATGTGGCCAAAGAGCTGGTCCTCCAGGAGCGTCTCGGTCTCGGCGGCGCAGTTGAGCGCGACGAAGCGGCCCTTGGCCCGCGACGAGTTCTTGTGAACCGCCTGCGCGATGAGCTCTTTGCCGGTGCCGCTCTCGCCGAGAATCAAGATCGGGAGCTGGCTCGCCGAGACGCCCTTGACGGTGCGCAGGATCTTGCGCATCGGCTCGCTGCCGGCGATGATTCCTTCGAAGCCGTCGTGCTGCACCAGTTCGCCCACGCCGTCGCGCGTGGCTTCATGACGCAGCAGCACCTCCTCCGCGGCGTCGGAGACAACCTTGCGGAACACCGCGATATCCAGCGGCTTCTCGATGAAGTCGCGGACGCCTTCTTTGAATGCTGAGCGGGTGGTCTGCACGTCGCCGTGGGCGGTGACCATGATGCACTCGGCCTGCGGCTGGAGCTTGCGTGCGGTACGCAGGACGATCATGCCGGAGTCTGCGCCATCGGGGGCGACGCCGAGCTTGCCGCCGGACTCGGGCATGCGCAGGTCGGTGACGATGACGTCGAAGGTGCCGTGCTTGAGTTCGTCGATGGCGCGTTCGATGCCGTGGCAGATGGTGCAGACGTGCCCGGGCTTTCTGAGCGCCTCGGCCATGACCTCGGCGAGCGCGACCTCGTCTTCGATGATGAGGACTTGGGCGCGAAGGTTGTCGGGCTTGAGGTGTTCGGCCATGGGGAGTGAGCGTATGAGTGGCGGTGGCACAGGGCGCGCCGGTGGGATGAGTGCTCAGCGCCCGCGATCGCCGCCGCGACGGCCGGCACCGGGGCCGGGTTGGCTGCCGGTGGGCAGGCCCTTGGTGCGATATCGGTTGAAGAGCTCGGTGGGCGTCACCGCTTCCCACACGCGTCCGTCGCTGAGTTCGCTGCGGAGCAGATCCCCTTCGCTGTTGAGCACGCTGGTCTGGACGTCGGGCTCTTCGCGGTGGCGCGTGGTGACGACCCAGAGATCGCGGCCCTTGGGGTCAGCGATGAGTTTGTCGCGGCGCAATACGACGGACTTGGACTCCGAGCGGTACGCGTAGAGGCCGACATCGGCAGTGGTGCGCGATCGCACCAACAGACGCGGCAGCAACTGGGCCTCGAGTTGCGAGACGTAGCCAGCGCCTTGGATCAGCGGGCGGATCGTCTTGCCATCTTCGCTCGGCGAGTTGAGGGCGATGGTCAGGAGGTCGCCGGTGCGTGCGCCGGTTTCGGTGTAGACCTGCGGGCGGCCGCCGTCGGGATCTTTGATGGTCATGCGGATGGACCAGGTCTCCTCGCCTCGATCGCTCGAGAGGAAGTAGATGGCCTGGCTGTCGATGATGCGGAGGCTGGCATCGGGCGCTGCACTGCCGGTGGCCGGCGTGCGGGTGGTTGCGCCTTTGGCGGGGAGCCGCACGAAGATGCGAGCATCAACGCGGCAGAGCGTGCCGGCGGGGTTCGCGGGGCCGGCGGGTTGGGAGCGTGCGGCGGCGTCGGGACCGGCGGGATTTGCGTTGCTGCCGGAGCCCGTGGTCGCGAGGTCGTCGCGCGTGCCCGCCCAATAGCGGATGGACCGGTAGCCGAGTTCTTCCTCGTCCGAGCCGTCGCCCTTCAGGCCGGGCTTGAAGAATCGGAACCACTGCTGGTCGGTGGGCATCTCGGCCTGAAGTTTGTCGG
>JAIEQQ010000457.1 GCA_019747615.1 Phycisphaerales bacterium | reverse complement strand
TTCTTCGGCGGCTCCAGCGTTTTCAACCGCCGAAGCTGCGGGATCGCCATCGCCAGGCCCCCCACCACGATCAGCGCCCCCACGCCACCTGAGACTGCCGACGCGACGATGCCGAACGCGGCGCCGATCACGCCCGACGAAAACGCACCCAGTTCGTTTGAACTCTCGATGAACACGCTGTTGACCGCCGACACACGTCCACGCAGCTCGCGCGGCGTGCGCACCTGCACCAGCACGTGCCGAATCACGATCGACACCATATCAAACGCACCACCGGCCATCAGCGCGATGAACGCGATCCAAAACGTCGTCGAGAGCCCGAAGCAGATCATGCACACCCCGAAGCCCGCGACCGAGAGCAGCAGCGAGCGCCCCGCGTTCTTCATCGGCGGTCGATACGCGATGACGATGCCCATCAGGATCGCCCCGATGTACGGCGCTGCCTTCAAGAACCCCAGCCCCAGCGCGCCGACGCCCAAGATCTCCTGGCAGTACGCCGGGATCAGCGCGCTGACGCCGCCCAGGAGCACCGCGAACATGTCCAGCGAGATCGCGCCGAGGATCGTTTTTTCACGCCAGAGATGAGCCGCGCCGCCGAAGAGGTCCTTGACGGACATCGCGGCCCTCTTGTGGCTGTCGTGATCGATCTTGAGCCGCAGGCTGACGAACGCGAAGGCGAGGCAGCCGGCAAACGTGAGCGCGTACACGGGCCACGCTTGATCGCCGGCCACCACGATGATCGCCCCGCCCAAGAGCGGGCCCAGCACGCCGGAGATCTGAAAGATGCCGCTGTTCCAGGTGACTGCGTTCGGGAAGACCTCGGGCTTGACCAGGTCCGGCAGGAGCGACGATCTCGTCGGCCCGTTGAACGAACGCACGCAGCCCATGATGAAGAGGACCGCGTACATCACGACAAGACTCGCGCCGTTGTATGAGGCGAACGCGAGCACGCCGGCCATCAGCGCGAAGCCGACCTGCGTCAGCATGAGCACGCGCCGCCGATCGTGCTGATCGATCAGCCAGCCGGCGGGCAGGGCCATGATGACGACCGGCAACGTGCGGATGAGCCCGGCGAGGCCGACGTAGAAGACATCGCCGGTGCGGTGCTGAATCTCCCAGCCAATCGCCATCGCCAAGGCCTGCAAGCCGAGGCTGGAGACGAAAAACCCGCCGGCAAAGATCCGATAGTTCGCCTCTCGCATCGCGCTGAAAACGCTCGCCTTTGGCGGCAGAGGCTGTTCGTCGCTATTGGCGCTCTCGCTGATCAAGTTCGCAGCGTAGCGGGGCTCGACGCTCCCGACGATGACGCCGCTGGCATGATCGTGCGTATGGAGGCGTGCGTGGCCGAGAACTTACCCGTACAGAGCGAGGGACGGCCGCTGCGTGCAGACACGCCAACACCGGCGCGACGAGTCGCTGAGGAGCGGAGGCTGCGCGATCATGGCCGGAGTCACTCAGAGCCTGCACGGCGTGCCGCAACTGACCTGGCGCGGCCCGCGCTGAACGTCGATATGCTCGGGCATGGAACCCGTCCAGACGTATACCTATCTGATGCGATCACGCGAGCGAGTCTTCGACAGCGTGCGATCGCTGACGCCCGCGCAGGCCGCGCGTGAGTTCGAGTTTGGGCTCAAGTCGATCGGCGCGACGCTGGCGCACATCATGATCTCCGAGTGGTACTACCTCCAGCGGCTGGAATCGCGCGACGTACCGGCGTATGAGCGCTGGCCGATCAAGTACGAGTCGCCGCCGTCGATCAGCGCGATGGAGACGATCTGGCGAGCCCAAGCGGCCGAGGTGCTGGCATACATCCAGCGCGAGCGCGACTGGAGCCGGAGCGTGAACTGGGTCTCGTTCCCGAACGAACAGGGCCAGCGTTTCGACATCACCACCACCGCGGCGGGGCAACTCTCGCAACTGGTGCTGCACGAAGTGCACCATCGCACGCAACTGATGACGATGCTGCGACTCATGGGCGAGGGCGTGCCACCGCTGGAAGACCTGGACTTCAACGCGATGATGTTTGAGCGGCGGGCGCTCAGCGATCCCGACGCTCGCGCACTATCGTGATTCGCGTCACGCTTCGAGTAGAAGATAAAGCGACTGACGCGAGGTTGCCTTCTGGGCCAGCATGACCAATGAGCGGAGGATCTCCTCGGTTTCAGCGGTCGAATACCCGGACCATACGCGCTCCCCAGAAATGGAGTGCGTGTACTCGTCGGCCGACAACGCCGCAGCCCAGTGCGCCGCAATCGCGTGGACATCCATCGTTCTCAGCTTCAAGAGGAAGCGGTCGGGCATCACCTCGAGCGTTGCCGCCAAGGAAGGCGGACAGTACATCGCGTGCTCGAACGTCGCGGGAAGATCAAGCGCTTTGCACAGCGGCCGTAGATAGATGCTCTGGAGTTCCTCGACTGACCAGTTCGCGAACCCCGTGAGGCCCGTGGTGCATCCGACTTCGCCCAAGTCCTCGTGATCTTCAGGCCAGTCAGGCTCGCACGACTCAAGCCAAGTCGAAGCCCCGGTGAACGGGTTGATCCGCTGCCTCCGCACGGGCAGCGCCAGCGGGAGCTTCCAACCCGGCAGAGCCTTCGGGAGATCGGCCGGAGATGCGAGGAAAAACGTCGAGTAGATTCCCATTGGCCAGCCCCTTTCGTGTGTGCAGTCGAATCAACTACTCAGTGAAACCATGGTGAGTTTGCAACAGTGCCACGCCGCGGACGCGCCCTCACCTTCACTGTTCCCGCCGCGGCGCGGTCGTAAACCCCAGCCATTAAATCCCCGGCGGACACTGCTCAATCGCTCGCCCTCCGCCCCGACACCAGGTAGGTGATGCTCGCGTTGCCGCAGTGGTAGGTGCCGGCGTCCATCGCTTCGATCTCGGCCTTCATCTGGCGGCCGGCCTGCTGCCAGAGTTGGTCGAAGTCTTGCTCGCCGCCGCCGCCGGCGAGGTAGTAGCTCTTGGTCGTCGCGCGATCCCAGACCCAGTGCTCGCGTGCGTGCCAGTCCTTGAGCTGCGCGATCTCGGCTCGTTGATCCGGCTTGTCGTAGGGCGGGTACATCGGGGCGGCGCGGTCGGACATGTACACGCGGATGTCTTGCACACCCAGCGCGGCCATCATGCCGGGCACCAAGTCACCAATGGAGTTGAACCCAAGACCGAGCGCACGCTTGCCCCGCTGAAGCGTGAGATGAAATCGAAGCGTCGCGGCGACGACGTCGGTCGGAAATGCGTCGGTGACGCTGCTGAACACGCCCATGCTGGCCATGTTGCAGGGCTCAGTGGCGAGGATGAGGCCGCCGCGTTTGGTGACGCGGATCATCTCGCGAAGCCCGACGCGAGCATCCGGCAAGTGCATCAGCACGGTCTGACACGTCACGAGATCGAACGACTCATCGGCGAACGGCAGCGCGGTCGCATCACCCTTGACGAACTCGGACCTCGCTCCGAGGCCGGCACGGCCCGCACGCTCCGCGGCGCCGCGAACCCACTGGTCTTCGCGATCGATGCCCGTGAGCCGCGTGCTCTCGGGCAGCACCTGCGCAAGCGCCCTGGTCCAGTGGCCGACACCGCACCCGACATCGAGCATGTTCGAAACGCGAGCGAACTCCAGTCGCTCCGCGGTCAGACGCAGGAAATCCAAGTTCCACCAGAAGTCCCGCATGTCATTGAAGAACTCGGCGGAGTGCGGGCGGGTCTCTGGCGGTTGATGGTCGCTCATGGGTGCGAGGATACCGGCCTGCGCTGCGAAATGGTTGGTTTCAATGGACTGCGATCACTTGTTCAGCATGCAGAGCCCCGCCGGCGGCGGTCGCCTCAAGATCTGTGCGTGCCGGCCGTGAGCGGGTTGGAACCCGGCACGAGTCTCCTGCTCGCGTGCGATGTGTAGAGTCGCTCATGCTCAAGCCAGCCCTCCTGTACTTCGCTCTCACGTTTGCCGTCGGGTTTGTCCTCGGGTCGATTCGCACGCTTCTTCTCGTGCCGCGCGTTGGAGAGGTCGCGGCGGTGCTGATCGAGGCACCGTTCATCCTCCTGGCCTCATTCCTCATCGCGCGCTGGGTCCTCGGGCGATTCGCGCCAGACGCCGGAGCGGCGCGCCGCCTTTTGATCGGCCTGCTCGCGTTCACCATGCTTCTGAGCACTGAGCTGCTGATGTCCTGGCTGCGGGGGATCGGGCCTGGCGAGTTCGTCGCGTCGCTGTTCAAGACTGCGGGAGCGATCGGCCTCGCGGGCCAAGTCCTGTTTGCGGTCATCCCGCTCTGCATCGGACGCCGCGCACGGGACAGCATTTGATCCGAATGTCAAAGGCAAACCAGCCACGACGTCTTGACCGGAACAGCGAGCTGAACGCACTGTCTCTAGTTTTTCTATTTCTCGCAGTCATCGATCATGCCGTTGCGAACGAACGCCTCTTCGTTCATATAGAGCGTCGTCCATGGGAATGGCGGCTTCTCTTTCTTTCCTGCCCAACAGAGGTGAACGACGGCGAGGCGCCCGTCCGCGAGGCTGAAAAGCACGTCGTCGTTGTCTTGACGCCGCGCGATCGCGACGACGGCGAGGCCCCAGAGCGGATGGTCGACATCGATCTCTCGGGCGAGCGCCGACTGCATCCCGAGACGCTCGTCCTCGCGCTGAATCGGATCCCACGGTGTGAGCCACTTTTCGATCATCGGTCGGCTCAATGTGGCTGATGGATAAGACGTTCGGTACCACGTGAAGGTTTGCTGCTAGCAGGTCTTCCCCATTGACGGCCACTCCCAACCGTCGAGCCGTGCCAAGTAGTCGCCGTGAAGTCCCATGCCGCTCAACTCGACCGGCATGGCTTCGCCACGAAAGGTCAACGCAACGTCTCGACATTGCAGCCACCACGTCATCGCGGCGAGCACATCGTGGATTGCGCAAACTCGCTGACGCCCGAGCATCTTCGCGAGAAGTTCTCGTTGCGGTTGACTCAGCGACGCGACGAACTCGTTCATCGCACCGTCATCGGGTGCGTTGGAATATCTGCCTGACTCGCGAACCAGCCGCTCGGCGATACTCGCGCTCGTTTCACGGACCAACTGATCAATGATGCCTTTGTAGGCATCGACGGGTGTCGTTGGTTCAGAGTTCCGCTGCATCGGTTTAAACTCGCCAGCAGAATCAGGGTGACAGGATTCGAACCTGCGGCCTATTGGACCCAAACCAATCGCTCTACCAAGCTGAGCTACACCCTGCACACGCCAGTGGCGCATGCAAGCGTAGTCGAGCGGGTGCGAGCCGGCACGCTTTACTCCGTGGGAAGTTCGCGGAACAGCAGCACGCGCGGCGACTGGCCCTTCTCCGTCACGTTGCTGCGGTCCACCACCATCACGTACCGCTTGCGGATCGTCGGCACCAGCGGGTCGGTGATCTCCAGGCCCTGCGTGTCTGACTCGCGATAGCCGTCCATCGTGAACCAGACCGCGAAGGTGTCGCTACGGACGCTGGCGGTCGCGAGCATCTTGCTGGCGATGTCAGTGTCCATGCCATAGAAATCGGAGACGTCGTTCGAGGGCTTGGTGAAGCCAGCGATCGCCTGCGGATCACCAGCGGTTCGCGTGTCAACGGTCGCCGCCAGGAGTTCGCCGATGGACTGGAAACCAGGTGCCTCGCGGAGAGCGGACACGCCGGTGGTCCGGCGGCGTCCGGAGTCGTCGCCGGTTGCGATGTTGTTGGCGATGCCGCCGCGGTCGTCGCGATAGTCGACCCAGGTGTTGGTGCCGCGCGTGGGCATGATCGCACGGGTCTTGTCGCGATATGCGATGGCGTACGCCGCCATATCACGCTTGAAGTCTTGTTTGGCGGCGTCATTCAGGAATGGCCGCGTGTTCCTAGCAAGGGGATCATGATCGATCGCAAAGAACGGCAGCGTGCTCAGGACGCTGCGCGAGGCGGTGTTGATGTTGACCACGCCGGGCACGGGCAGAACGGTGCTGCCGACGGAGGTGGTGCGGAACTGGTTGATGATGTCGAGGCCGAAGGGGATGCCGGAGCCGACGTGCGGGTCAACGCCAGCGGTGCCCGGCGCGATCTGGTCGAAGCGGCCGTTTCCGCCAGGCACGGTGGTGTCGCTGTCATGGAACGGGACGAATCGCTTAGTGGGGATTTGGCCAGCGTCCAGCGAGCCGTAGAACGGGCTACCGGCGAAGTAGTCCGGATCGTCCACGCGAGCCG
>JAIEQQ010000678.1 GCA_019747615.1 Phycisphaerales bacterium | reverse complement strand
CGGAGGGTGTTGAGTACGCGGCGCTGGATGCGCGCCCGCTGGGCCTGCGCCCACTGACGCTCCTGAGCTTTGTTCGAAGCTGGGGCCGCAGCATTCGCAAGGCGCGCCGACTGTTCCGCCAGCTCCGCGATGAGGCCCGGGGTTCGCCGGTGCGGGTGATCGCGCTGGGTGGGTTTGTCGCGGGGCCGTGCGTGCAGGCGGCGCGGGTCGAGGGTTTGGACATCACGCTGGTGAATCTCGATGCGCAGCCGGGCAAGGCGAACCGGTGGATCGCTCGCCGGGCGGATCGGTGTTTCACGGCATTGCCAACGAGCGCCGTGTACGCGCGATCATGGATGCTGGTGCCGCCGATCGTGCGTGCGGCTGCGCTGGGGAAGGATCGCGATGCTTGCCGCGCATTGATCGAGGCGAAAGAAGGCGAGCGCGTGCTGATGATCACCGGCGGCAGCCTCGGCGCATCGAGCATCAATCAGGCGATGATCGAGATGTTGCCGGAGTTGGCCGGCGAACTGCAGCGCGGGCGGTGGCGCGTGTTGCATCAATGCGGTGGCGGCGGAGGTGCCGATGGCGTCGTGCAGCAACTCATCAGCGCGTACGAGCGACATCAGGTGCCGGCGACGGTGGTGCCGCTGGTGAAAGGTTTGGGGCAGTGGTGGGGCGCCGCGGACTTTGCGATCAGCCGCGCCGGAGCGGGGAGCGTGGGCGAGGCGTGGGCGAATCAGACCCCGACGCTGTTCCTTCCGTATCCCTACCACCGTGACGAGCATCAGCGGCTGAACGCTGAGCGGCTGGTTGTGCATGGTGGGGCGCTGGTCGAGCGGGACCAGATCGAGGCTAGGGTGAATGCCCTGACCCTTGGTCCGCTGCTGGTGGGAATATTGCGTGATCACGAGCGCAGAGCGCAGATGCGGCGTGCTCTGGCGGCGCTTGGGCCGGCGGACGGCGCGGCGGCGATCGCCCGCGCAGTTTTGGCCGTCTGATAACGTGAGCGGGATGATGGCCTGACCAAGTGACGGTTCAGGACGACACGACCCGATGACTTGCTCGGATTTAGGCCGAGAAAAGAGGGGATCTCCCGACAAATGCTGACCACCGATTCGCCAGCGTGTGATACACTGAACTCTGTCATGAGTCGAGTACCGGGTGGCGACCCGCGCGACATCCCGGGGGATGACCAGTTCGGCGAGGACGGCGCAAGTCCTGCGCGTTCATGGGCCGACGGGGCTCATCGCGATGGCGGCGGCGAGTCGGTCAGCCCCAAGGATGAGTGCCTGGTGTGGGTTCCCGGGGCGCAGGAACCGCCGAGTGATCTGGTCCAGAGCCTTAGCCGGCGGGGCGTGAAGGTCCGGGTGCGTCGCGACGCGATGAGCGTAATGGCGGCGGCGTGCCGGATGTCGAGCCAGTGCGGGCGAGAGGGATTCGTGATCGTGTTCTGCCAGCCGTCGCAGCTCCTGGGCAGCGGTGATGTGTTCCGCGCGATGGAGAAGTTCGCCCCGCGCGGGCGGGTGTGGGTGTATCGGCGCGTGCGTGATGAGGGCGAGCTGACCAGCGCGACGCGCGACGAGGCGGCGAGCTGGCCGACGCTCGAGAGCGCTCGGCTGCCGATCCGTGTCGAACCGCCGGTGCCCGATCGTCGCGTCGCGCCACTGGGTGTGAGCGATGCCGGAGCGCGGGGTGCGGCGGGAAGCGCCGGCGCAGCGTCGAGCGGACGCCCGCGATTGAGACTGACCGGCGAGCAGAGTGAGCTTGATCAGCTTCTGAGACACTCCAAGCGCGCTCCGGGCTACGAAGCGCTGGATGCGGAGATGAACGACGCGCCCGAGCCGCTGCGCAACGAGGTGCTCAGCGCTGAGGAGCTGCGAATGCTGCTGCGCGACCTGGGCCCGGATGACGATCGCGATCGTCGCGATCGCGGTGATCCGACGGGCGGTGCGCCATGAGCGGCGGAGCGTCGATGCGTGTGATCGTCGTCGGGCGCACGGGCCTGGAGACATCGCTCCGGCGCGATGACGGCATTGAGTTGATCCGCGCCGGCAACGTGCTGGACGCGATCGGCGAGCTGAACGACCCGATCGATCGAAACTCGCCAGCGCAGGCGGTGGTCATCATCGGTCCCGAGAGCGAGCCGGAGCTGGTCGGCCTCACGACCCACGGCCTCGTCAGCGCACTCCGCGAGATCGACCCGCGCGTCCGCGTGTTGGGCGTCGCGCGCGCCGAGACCGCGTCGCGAGGCGGGCCGCCGCCGCTGCCGCAGGTTGGTGGAAGTGTCAGCGCGCTCGACGGGCGCGTCAGCACGGCGTGCGATGGGAACGAGCTTCGCGAGCTGGTGCTGCGGCAGTCGGTGGCGCGAGCGGCGGTGGCGCCGCAGAGTGTTCCATCGCCCGCGGCGCCCGCGGCGACAGCGCCTCAGCACATCGCGTCCGCCTCGGCCAGCGCCGTCGCCCCGGCCCCGGTCGAATCGCGCATCACAGCGCCGGAGATCAACACCGGGGCAGCGGCACCGGTCGCTCGCGCGCTGAGTGCCGATGGGTACGCAGCGTGGCTGAACGCGGAGGCGGCGCTGCTTCGAGCGGTTCACGAGGGGCGGCCTATTCGCCCGATGCTGATGGCCCGCGTGCGCGAGCTGCTCGGGCCGGACGCGACGCTCGACGAAGCCCCCGGCGCCACCGGCGGCGAGATCGTGGCGTGCGACGGTCGGATCTTCGGCGTGCTGAAGTCCAGCGCCGCGAGCGTGCCCGGCTCGCAGTCGCTTGTTCGCGCGATCTGCGGATGGCTCGGCGCGATCCTGGCGAGCCAGGAGCACTGCGAGCGACTCGCACGCGAAGCGACGACCGATGAACTCACGGGCGCGTTCAATCGGCGGTACTTCGAGCGGTACGTGGCCCAGGCGGCGGAGCACGCCAAGCGCACGCGCGCAAGCTTCTGCGTCCTGTTGCTGGATGCGGACAACTTTAAGTACTACAACGACAAGTACGGGCACGGCGCCGGCGATGAGATCCTCATCGAGCTTGTGCGGCTGCTGACGAGCACGATCCGCCCGAACGATCGCGTGTGCCGGATCGGCGGCGACGAGCTGGCGATTGTGTTGTTTGATCGCGAAGGGCCGCGGACGCCCGGGAGCCAGCCGCTTGCCAGCGCGTGGCAGGTGGTGCGGCGGTTCCAGCAGCGTGTGAGCGATCACGCGTTTCCGAAGCTCTCGGCCAACGCGCCGGGCAAGCTCACGGTCAGCGGCGGGCTCGCGACGTTCCCGTGGGACGGGCTGACATCGGCGGATCTGCTGCACGCCGCGGATGAGCGATTGCTGCAAGCCAAGCGCGAGGGCAAGGATCGGATTGTGATGGGGGAGAAGGGGTAAGGGAGCTTTCAGCTTTCAGCTTTCAGCTTTCAGCAGGAAGAGAGCCAGGAAGCTGGACATGGCTGTCGGCGATCCGTCGTCGCCTCGGGTGCTTGCAAAGTTGAGCTTTGAGTTGTGAGCGTTGAGCTTTGAGCTTTCGCCCGAGGGCGCCAGCTTAGACTCCGCCATGAGTACTGACCGCGATTCAGACGGGTATCGGCGTGAGCCTGGGAACGGGCCGCGCATCCGGAGCGACATTGTTGACGTCTATGTCGCCCGCGTCAGCGAGCCGGAGCGCGTCTCTCGCTCGCATGACGGGGACTCGCCCGATACGCGGATCCCGGCGCTCGTGCAGTTGCTGCAGATGAAACGCACGCGCGATCCGCTGGCGCAGACCTGGCAGCCGGTGATGGGGCACATCGAGGTGGGCGAGACGGCGATCGACGCGGCCCTTCGCGAAGTTCGCGAAGAGGTCGGCCTGGAGGTTCGCTCAGCGGACTGCCTCGGCGTGTGGGCGCTGGAGCAGGTGTATCCGTTTTACATCGCGTCGATCGATTGCATCGTGCTGTCGCCGCGGTTCGTGGCGGTGGTGACTTCGACGTGGCAGCCCAAACTCAACGCGGAGCACAGCGAGTATCGATGGGTCGCGGAGCACGATGCGCGGGCGATGTTCATGTGGCCGGGCCAAGCCGCGGCGATCGCGGACCTGGGGCCGATCGTGCGCGGGACGAGCCCGGCGGGGGCGCATAGTCGGGTGGTGTGAGGGGGACGGGAAGGGCCGAGGTTTGAGGGCCGAGGGCCGAGGGGTAGAAGCAGTGAGGCTTGAGGCTCGAAGCAGACGGCTGAAAGCTGGAGGCTGAAGGCTGGCCGCGCGCGGCCGACCCCCTAGAATGCCCCCTATGCAACCCCGCCGTCCGACTCGTCAGGTGACTCTTGGTGATCCTCGTGTTGGCTATGTCCGCATCGGCGGCGGCCTGAACGGCACGACCCCCGCGCCGATCAGCGTGCAGACGATGACCACCGGCTACACGCACGAGATCGACAAGTGCGTCGCCGAGATCAACCGATTGACCGCGGCGGGTGCCGAGGTCGTTCGCGTCGCAGTTCCCGAGAAGAAGGACACCGACGCGCTGAAGGAGATCATCCCGCAGGTGCGCGTGCCGATCGTGGCCGATGTGCACTTTCACTTCAAGCGGGCGCTGGAGGCGGTGGAGGCGGGCGTACACAAGATCCGCCTGAACCCCGGCAATATTCAGGACCGCGATCAGGTCATCGAGGTGATCAAGGCGTGTAAGGCGGCCCAGGGCGGCAAGGGCATCCCGATCCGCATCGGCGTGAACGAGGGCTCGATCATCGAGCGCCGCGACAAGCAGAAGCGACTGAAGGAACTCGGCGCGTTCTTCCACGACAACAAGCGCGGCTACCTCTTGGCCATCATGATCACCAAGCTCGAGGAATACCTCGACATCTTCTACGAGCAGGACTTCCACGACATCGTCATCAGCGCCAAGTCGATGGACGTGCCCACGGTTGTTGACGCGTACACCGAGATCTCCAAGCGCTTCGACCACCCGCTGCACCTGGGCGTCACGCACGCGGGGCCGAAGGAAACCGGCTGCATCCGCTCGGTCGTCGCGCTGGGCACGCTCATCGCCAACGGCGTCGGCGACACCATCCGCATTTCCTACGCCAGCGACAGCAAGTACGAGGTCGAAGACGGGCTGGAAATGCTCTACTCCCTCGGCGCTCGCGAGCGCAAGGGCGCAGAGCTCATCGCCTGCCCCACCTGCGGGCGCATCCAGGTTGATCTGGTCTCGCTCGTTCAAGACGTGCGCACCAAGGTCAGCACGCAGATCCAGCTCCCGATCAAACTCGCGGTCATGGGCTGCATCGTCAACGGCCCGGGCGAGGCCGAGGGCGCCGATGTCGCGGTCTTCGCCGGCGATCGTCGCGGCATCATCTACGTCCAAGGCGAGAAGGTCGCCAACGTGCCGGAGGAAGAGATCCTCTCGAAGCTGCTGGAAGAGTGCCTGAAGTTCCAGGACAAGGTCAATCGCGGCGAGGCCAAGCTCGGCGAGAAGAAGGTCGAGATCATCCCGCCGGACCCGATCGGCGAGCTGGGCAGCGGCTGGGAAAAGGCCGCGCACGATCACAAGGGCAAGGGCGTGTCGCTGACGGTCGGCGGGGCGTGAAGTCCGGTCATGCGTGGTGGTTTGTCGGAGCCGCGTGCGCGAGCACGCGGAGGCGACCGACCGCGCGAGCGCATGTCACGGATTCGCGTTGACCAGTGCGCGTGGGCGAGCTCAACCCGTGCCTTCGCAGAGCCTCAGGCGCGGCGTCCAAACGCCAGGGGCCGTTGGCCGGCGTGCGTCAGACGACGTACGCGATCTTGACCTTTGCCGGTGTGAAGCCGTGCTCGTCGAAGATGGCGATCTCGTTGGTTGAGCCGGGGATGAGAAAGCTCGACGGCACGAGCATGGTCGAGTGCGGGCCGACGGGCTTGCCCTTGCCGGTGGCGTTGAAGTAGCGGCCGACGTGGCGAGAGTTGATGTAGAGCTGGCCCTTGCTCAGTGCGTTGAGCGAGACGTTGAGGTGGTGGGTGAAGCCGTGGGAGAGGCCGCCGGGGGCGCTGGGCACGGTGAAGCGGGCCTTGTACCAGCAGGGGCCCTTGGCGCTGGCGCGAAGGGCCTTGAAAGCCGCGTCGGCGGGAGTTTCCCACTTGGCAAACGCCCACTGGGCGTCGGCGGTGAGGTTGGTGACCATGTCGTAGAACTCGACGTGCTTGAGCAGCGCTGCGCGATCGGCGCGAGCCGAGGTGAGCAGCGCGAGTTCGAGGGTGTTGTCGCCTCTGGACAT
>JAIEQQ010000251.1 GCA_019747615.1 Phycisphaerales bacterium | reverse complement strand
GTAGTTAAGGTACATGCGGAAGAGCATCTCGGCCCAGTCGTTGGCCTCGGTGCCGCCGTCGCCTGCGGAGATGGTGACGAAGCAGTTGCGGTAGTCGTGCTTGCCGCTCATGAGCGAGCGGAGCTCGATCTTGTCCATGCGCTGGTTGAGGTCGAACAGGAGCGAATCGGCCTCGCCGAGCATCTCTTTGTCGGGCTGGCCGCTGGTGCCGGCTTCGCGAGCCATGTCAAAGGCGACCTTGGCGTCGTCGAGTTGGCGGATCGCACCTTCGAGCGGCTCGATCTGGGCCCCGAGGTGCTTCATATCGCCGACGATCCGATTGGCCTTGGCCTGATCGGTCCAGAAGTCCGGCGATTCCATCTGGGCTTTGAGTTCGCGGAGCTGGCTGGCCTTGTGGGCGTAGTTAAAGCGAGTCGCGGATCGTTGAGATCCGCGCCTCAAGCTGCGCGATGACGGGTGCGTGTGCGTCGTAGTTCATGGCGACATGGTAGGTGGGGTTGTTCGCAAAGAAAACGCAACGACTCGATCGATTCGGCGGACAGTTGTGGTAATCTCTGGTCGTGATGATCAACGTGCCCAACACGATCGAGCCCGCGCCGGGCGACGCGAGCGTGCCCGATGGCCAGTGGGTGCCCGTCGGCCAGCGCGATACGGGCACCATCGCGCTCCCGCCCGTCGATCGATACGACGAGAGCCTCGATGGCTTCGGGCACAGCGCGGGGCTCGGCGGCTCGGGCTCGCTGTGGATGATCCTGTTCATCGGCGTGCTGCTGGCGGGTTTGATGATGATCGTGTGGGTGCTCCGCTCAGCGCGGCAGATGGCCGACACACCTCTCGTGAAGCCGCCGGGGCGTCGCAAGCGGGGCGAGCAGGTCAGCGCGTGGGAGGAGGCGGGGCGGCGGGCGGGGATGCCGCGGGACGAGGAGACGCCCCGCGAGCCGGGCGGGGGTGGGATGTTTGATGACAACGACGATGAGGACAACCCTGATCGGCCGATGTGGGGCGATTCGCCCCGGGGTGAACGATGAGTAGCGCGAGTGGCTCGAACGACGGGGGCGCGCGGGGTCACGGGGATGTGGGTGCGACGGCCGGCGCAATGAGCGTGCGTCCGACGGCGCTGGTGATTGGCGGCGCGCGGCGAGTCGGCGCGGCGATCTGTCGGGAGCTGAGCCGCGCGGGGTGTGATGTCGTGTTCACGTATCACACGAGTGAACGCGAGGCGGAGGAGCTCGAGGCGGAGCTGAACGGGGCTCGTGGGCGTGTCGTTGCCACCAAAGAGCGGCTGGAGATGCACGAGCCCCAGCGGCTGGCGGCGCAGATTGACGCGATCGTCGCGGGCCGCGCGTCGTGGGATGTGCTGGTGGTGTGCGCGTCGAGCTACAAGCCGTGTTCGCTCGCGGCGTTCACCGCGGCGCGAGCCATCGCGGATTATCAGGTGAACGCGATCGCGCCGGCGATGATCTGCCAGGCCATGGCCCCGCGGCTGGCGGAGTCCACCATGCCGGGCGGCGGCTCGATCGTGATGATGGGCGATGTTCACGCCATGGGCGTGACGGGCCGCCCGCGTCGGGGATTTGTGACGTACTCGATGAGCAAGTGCGCGATGACGGAGCTTGCGCTGGTGATGAGCCGCGAGCTGGCTCCCCGCGTGCGGGTGAATGTGGTCGCGCCGGGTGTGGTGGCGTTTCCGGAGAGTGGACCGGAGGCGGATGAGGCGATGCAGGCGCGGTACCTCTCGCGCGTGTCGCTCGGCCGATCAGGCACCCCGCAAGACGCTGCGGTGGCGGTGCGGTTCCTGGCGCTTGAGGCGGGATATGTGACGGGGCAGGTGCTGCGGGTGGATGGGGGGGAGGGGTAGGGGAAAATGGCACATGTGCAAATGGCAAATAGTAAATTCGGAATGAGCGGGAGGAGAGTCTGGTGGTGGCTGGCGGGGGTGGTCTTCGTTCTGGTGATGGGTGTGGTGACGAATGTTGGGGTGGCTTGGTGGTGTGTGTATCGAGCGCGGGGTGGCGTTCCGAGCTACGCAGGCGTCTTCGCGGCGACGACACCTGCAGAAGAGACGACCATTTGCTTCTGGACGGGGGTTGTGAGTGCGAAATGGCCAACAATCGTTATGGTCACGGTCTTCGCGCCAAATTTCGTGAGCGAAGATGAAACTCCGAAGAGTTTTCGCCGTGAGATTCAACGGGTAGCGGAGGCTCCGAACGTCGTCGGCCCCGGCTACGAGCATGTCGAGCGAGAGCTTGTTTTGGCGGGGTGGCCGTGTCTCGCGTTCTCCAGTGAATATGTTGCCCCGTTCATGCGCGGCACGAGCCTCGTCCGTGCCCACACGATTCAAGGTGCGTGGCGATTCGAGGCAAGAGCTTCGCAGGCGAGCTCAAGCTTGTTGGGCGGCGAGAGTTTTCCGTTCATCTACCGTCCCGTTTGGCCTGGCTTCTTCTACAACACCATGCTCTACAGCGCGATCTGGGCCGTCGTGTGTGGGGTGTTCTCGCTCGGTGCGCGAGCGCCAGCGGTGTGGCGCGCCCGTCGCGGCCGCTGCCGCGCGTGCGGGTATGACCGGCGCGGGTTGCTCAGCATGGCGGTGTGTCCGGAGTGCGGGCTCGTGCCGCCGGCGCGCGACTCGTGTCGCGATGGCGCACCGCGCAAAGTCCGCGTGCCGAGATGGAGCGTGTGGTGGTGGGCGCGCGGAGCCGCAATGGCGTTTGTGCTGGGCGTGCTCACGAACGTGCTCGTTGCGTGGGCGTGTCTGTATCGCAGCCAACGCGTTGATGCGAACGTCTGGGAACTCTTCAGCGTGGCCCCGATGGAGTATCCGACCGCGAGCAGCGCTGCGTGGGTAGGTGTCGAGAGTGTCGTCTGGCCCTTGCCCGGCGCGATGAGCGGATTTGCCCGCCAAACGAATCCGCGGGGCGAGATACCACGGAGCGTTCTAGATGCGATCGACGCCGTCCGACGTTCACGAGGCGTTGCTGCGCGCGAGGCGGACATCGTGATCGACGAGCTCGTGATGGTCGGCTGGCCGTGGCTCGCGTTTTCATGCGATGCGCGGGTCACGCTGAGCCTGCAAACTCGGCGAATCAGCTCCGACGTCGTCCGGGGCGGGTGGCTCCCTGTCGGGCGAGCCCCATTCCTCATTCCGGTCCCACACCTGATCTCCAGCCCACTGCTCGTCTACCGCCCAGTGTCGCCGGGCTTCGTGTGGAACACGGCGCTCTTCAGCATGACATGGGTGGGCATCTGGGGATGTTGCATTGGAGCTGTCGGATTGTCGCGACTCGGGCGGGCTCGCGTCGGCCAATGTCGCCGGTGCGGGTATGACCGAAGCGGGCTCGCGAGCGCGGCGGTTTGTCCGGAGTGCGGAAAGGGGGCGTAGTCGAAAATGGCAAATCGCAAAGTGGCAAATGGCAAATTCGGATTGAGCGGGTGGGGGCCTCGGCGGTGGGTGGCGGCGGTGGTCTTTGTTCTGGTGATGGGGGTGGTGACGAATGTTGGGGTGGCTTGGTGGTGTGAGCATTCACGCGGCAGGGCGACCCGCGGCGGCGTTGTCACGGCGATTGCTCCGGTTGGGCTGCCCGGGAAAGTGCTTTGGTTGCAGTGGCCAGGCTATGAGGCTTTCATATGGCCCCAGCTCGGCTTGGAAAAGCAACCGATCGACGCGGCGCCCGGCTCCGTGCGAGCGATGGCGGGTGCATCGGTGATCGAGAGCATTCAGCGAGCCGGCAACACCGGCGAAGCCATGGACGGCGAGTTCCACGCCGCGGGTTGGCCTTGGCCAGCCCTGTACGTTGACTGGCATGGCATCAACGCCCGCGCGGCGATGCGAGGGCTCTCGCCGCTGCCGCGCCGGGCCGATATGGCCGACGAGCTGAACCCGCTTCGCGTACCGGCCGCGTGGCTCGGCACGAACGGCAACTTGCTCCCGTATCGCCCGATCTGGTTCGGTTTCATCGCGAACACCGCTCTCTACGCATCGCTTTGGGCAGTCGTGGCGCTGGTGTTGCTCGCGGCATACGGACGGTGGCTGCGCGGCCATCGAGCCCGACGCGCTCGCTGCGGTGAATGCGGCTATGACCGGCGCGGGCTCACAACCGACGCGCCGTGCCCCGAGTGCGGGCATGAGCAAAGGCCCACGCCGCGCGCGGCCACGTGACACACGCGCACTCAACTCGCGTTCACCCTCCCCCGGTCCCTACCGGGGGAGGTGCCGCGCCTCGCGGCGGAGGGGGCGGGACTGCGAGATACTCGTTGTCACAACAAGCGCCGGAAGCCGAACGCCCCCTCCGGCTCGCGGACTCGCCACCTCCCCCGGTAGGACCGGGGGAGGGTGGGTGGGGTGCGGGCCGCGGAGGCTCGCGACGATTCAGTCCCAGATGGCCTTGAAGTCCGACGGCTTTTCGCCCGCCTTCGTGAAGATCCCCAGGTACGTGTTGCTCTGCGTCGGGTCGTCGGATTCGTCGAAGAAGATGCAGTCGGCGATCTGCTTGCCCGCGGCGGTGAGGTAGTGCTTGTTGGTTCGGTGGGGCGTGCCGGTGCCGATGGACATCATGTCCACATGGTTGTCGTTGAAGACGATGTTGCCACCCCAGCCGTACTTGGATCCCAACACCAGCAGTGTCGTTGACATTGGGTTTGCGAACACCGCGGTCGCTTCAGTTGTGCTCGCGGATTCGACGCTCTTGATCTCCGGGCCGCGCGAGCCGATCACGGCGGTGGTGGCGTCATATGTGTCTCGCCACTGCGTCAGCCGCCCATTCGGCCCGCCTTTGAGCTTCGGGTCAGGCGAGACCAGCAGCCCCGACGGCTGCATGTGCGCGTAGCTCGTGTTGCCCTTGCCGGTTGTGAAGTCGGCCGAGAACGCCGGATCCCACTTGGCGTGCTTCGGGTCCACGGCCGTCTTCGGCTCAGACGAGGAATACCCGTCCATGATCTCGATGCTGCCGCTCGCTTCGGCCGGGCTCACCAAGATCTCCGGGGTGACGCTGTTGTTCCAGATGAGCATCGAATAGATGTTGGCCGTCGTGTCCTTGGCGCGCTGCGGATCGCCCGCCAACTCGGTTGCAGGTTCCGGGTTCCCACCGATCGCCGCACTAGGCCCGATCGTCGCGCCCATGCGATCAAACTGGCTCGGCAGCGGGAACATCTCTTTGTTTGACTCCGCCCAGAAGACCATCGCCTGATGGATGCCTCGAACTTGCGTTGCGTCTTTGAGTTGGCGCGAGGCGCCATGGGGACGACGGCCGAAGGTCGGCAGCAGAACCACCACGAGGAGAAGAGCGAGGAAACCCACGATGACGACGCCGACGACATTGATCCCCGAGTTGCCGCGGGGGTGGTGATGGCGATTTGTTGAACTGTGCATCGGCGCCTCCGAAGTGGAATGAGCGTGCGTCACTCGGATGTACGCGATGCCGTCAATGGCTGTTGCATGTGTTGTCGCAAACCGCCTTTGTTCAACTTAGCGTGCTTCGCGATTGAGACGTTCGGCGCGCGTGAGCGCAGCCGTCCGCGTGCTTGCGCACGCGGCTGTGACTTCAAACCCAAGAGAGCTCTCCGCTCCTCTCGGCGCACTCCGCGATCATGGCGACCGCACGCCCCGAGCGCAGCAGTCCGCGTGCTCGCGCCCGCGGCTCCGACTTACTTCAATCCCAGATGGCCTTGAACTCCGCGGGCTTCTCGCCCGCGGTGGTGAAGATGCCGAGGAAGCTGTTGGCCTGCGTCGGGTCGTCGGATTCGTCGAAGAAGATCGAATCGGCGATCTGCTTGCCCGCGGCGGTGCGGTATATTCGGCTTGCGTTGTGCGGGGTGCCCGAGGCAATGCTGAGAGTTTCGACGTGGTTGTCGTTGAAGGCGACGTTGCCGCGCCACTCGCGCCCGCGACCGAAGGCGTTCATCGAGATTGACGCGGGGTTGGCAAAGACGGCGCTCACGGTGTTCGGGCCGGAGGCGGTGACGGTCTGAAACTGCGGCGCTCGGAAGCTGATGATGGCGGTGGTCGCAGCAGACGCGTCGAACGTGTCGCGCCAGTCACTGAGACGGCCGGTGCGGGGGTCTGGCTTCTTCGGATCTGGATTCGGCGTCATGCGCCCGGAGGGTTGTGAGTGGGCGTAGCTGGTGTTGCCCTTTCCGGTCGTGAAGTCGGCGGAGAATGCGGGGTCCCACTGTGCCTGCTGGGGCTTCA
>JAIEQQ010000589.1 GCA_019747615.1 Phycisphaerales bacterium | reverse complement strand
GAGATCCCGAAGCTGGATTACCCGGACTTTGTCGCAAGCGCCCCACCCGGCGGCGTGGCGCGGTACGCGGTGCCGAACTCGCAGGAGCCCAAGCCGGTCGTGGAGAACGCCGTGAGTCGCTACGCCGCGGCGATGCCGCCGGCACCGGTGCGGAGCAAGGCCGAGATCGACGCGCAGAAGTTCCCGGGTGGGATCGTGCCGTCGAAGTTGCCGGCCAAGCGGATGTTTGGGAAGGTCAAGGGGCGGTGATTCGGCGAAGTGCTGAGCGATGAGTGCTGAGTGGGAAGGCACTGGGCATCGGGCACTTGGCATGAGGGGAACGGCCGTTGCCAGTTCTGTGAGTTCGGGTTGGATTTGTTGACGCACGCCGGTGCGTGGTGCATCCTTTGGCGTCGTGATGTCGCCGCGGGGCGTGCCGACGCGGAGGCCCGTTGCATGATGCGATCTCTGAGGACGTGTGTGGCTCGATCGCTGGCGCTCGTCGCCGGCGGTGTGTGTGTCGCTGGTGTTGCGTCGCCGGTGGTCGCGGCGCCGCGTGAGCTGGTGATCATGGTGACGGGGTACTGGCCGCCGACGAACAACATGCTGCGCCCGTGGAGCCCGAACAGCTCGCAGAACGGCGGGACGTGGACGGGGCAGAACTGGGAGGGGCGTGGGTACACGATCAAGGCGTACTTCCCGGAGTTCCCGGGATTGACGGGCCCGAACTGGGGCAAGGGGACGGGCGACTTTGAAGTAGATTATCAGGACACCGATGCGGACTTTGCGCGGATCGTCGCGGAGCTGAAGCCGGTGGCGATCGTGTCGTTCAGCCGCGCGAATACGACCATTGGGTGGGAGATGGAGCCGGCGTATCAGCGATTCCGGATCACGTCGAGCGAGACGGCGCCGCCGGGCCGGACGATCTCGCTGTACAGCGCGGATTACTCGGGGGCGACGCGCCCGACGGGCACGTCGATCGTCGGCGATGCGGTGGGAACGGTGTATCTTGCGACGCTGCCGATGCAGGCGATCGTCAATGGCGTTCAAACGCTGAACACGATCGGGCAGCCGGAGATCATCGATCCGTTCGTGGCGAGCTACAACCCCGCGACGCCGAACAGCTATGACTACAGCGGGTCGTTTTTGTCGGGGTTCATGCCGTATCTGGCGGCGCGCTATCGCAGCCTGAACAGCGATCCGGCGTCGCCGGCGTATTGCGCGATGTCTGGGCATGTCCACGTGGGCACGTCGCTGGTGAACTCGAACGCCCTGTGCGTGCAGGCGTCGGAGATCACGCTGCGCGAGGTCATCAACGCGCTCAACACGGCGCTTCCGATTTACGTCTGTAACCCCACGGACATCGCGGCCGACACCGGCGAGCCGCTCACGCAGTTCAACCGCGGGTTGACCAACAACGGCGTGACGGAGGCGGACTACAACGCGTTCTTCTTTGGGTTCTTCGATGCGCTGGCGTATTGCGACATCGCCGACGACGCGGGCCAGGCGCCGCCCCTGGGCACGAACAACGGCGTGACCGAAGGCGACTACAACGCGTTCTTCAGCACGTACTTCGACGGCTGCCCGGTGTAGTGGGGGGCGAGCGGGGAGAGGGGGCGAGGCTCACGCGTGGTCCGAGAACCGATGTGGGACTTGTACCATGGTGCGGATGAAGGTCTAATGTTGGCTGATCGAGCCGTCGAATCGCGACGGGCTGTGTGATCTCAACCCGATGCCGGACCACGCTTCAGCACGCTCGGACGCCGCCACAGGAGCACGAGCCCTGGCGGAGCACGTGCGCTCGCCGGTGAGGCTTGATGCGCCGGGGAGCGGGGCAATGGGTGGGGGCAACGGCGGCGCGGCCGCAATCGCGATGACGGTGATCATGCCGGTGTATAACGAGAGCGCGACGCTCCCGGAGACGCTGGACTCGATCAGCGCGTATGCGAGGGCGAACCCCGGCGTGCGGTTTGTGCTGGTTGACGACGGCTCGCGCGATGACTCCGTGCGGACCGTGCGGACGCGATTGGATGTGATTGGCGGCGCTGAACTGGTGCTGGGCGAGTCGATCGAGTCGCTCGGCGATGCGCCGGTGGTGCTGATTGCCAATGCCCAGAATCAGGGCAAGGGGGGCGCGGTTCGCGGGGCGATGATGACGCTCCAGAGCGAGATGATCTGCTTCATGGATGGCGATCTGGCCTACGCGCCCGAGGACCATCTGCCGGCGATGATCGCGGCGTTGCAGTCGGCCGATGTCGTCATCGGCTCGCGACGCGAGAGCCTCGAGGAGCGGCGCAACACCAAGCGGCTCCGGCGATTGATGGGCTGGGGGTTCAACCGCATCGTGCGACTAGGCCTCAACCTGCCGATGGACGACACGCAGGCGGGCGTGAAGGGCTTTCGAATGGCCGCGGCGCGCACGATCTTCAGCCGGTCGCGGCTGTCTGGGTTCTCGTTCGATGTCGAGTTGCTCTTTATTGCCCGCCAGCATGGGCTTCGAATCGCCGAGATTCCGGCGCGCGTGGCGCGGGCGCACCGCAAGAAGCCGACGAACGTGAACCTCGCGACCGAGCCGCTGCGTATGCTGGGCGACCTGGTGAAGGTCCGATGGAACTGGCTGCGTGGGCGATACCGCTGAGCGAATCCTGCTGTCGTTCGATGCGGAGGAGTTTGACATCCCGCGTGAGTTCGGGCACGCCATCAGCGAAGACGAGCAAATGCGGATCGGGCGTGAGGGTGTGCAGCGGGTGCTGGATGTGCTGGATGAGGTGGGCTGCCGCGCGACGTTCTTTTCGACGGCGAGGATTGTCCTGCACGCGCCGGACCTGTTCCGCCGAGCGGTGAACGCTGGGCACGAGATCGCAAGCCACGGCTACGCGCATTCGACCTTTGAGAACGCCGACCTCCAGCGTTCTCGCGAGGCGATCCTGAGCGTGTTGCCCTCGGGAACAAACGTCATCGGGTTCCGCCGTCCACGGATGGCACCGACGGACCCCGGAGAGGTGTTGCGCGCGGGGTACACGTATCACTCGTCGGAGAATCCGATTTGGCTGCCGGGGCGGTACAACAAGTTCTTCTCGCCGCGGCGGTGGTCGTTTGAAACCGTCGCCCTCGGAGAGAGCGACCCACCAAGAGATGGCCCGTCCAAGCTGCTCAAGATCCCCGCGGCGGCGACGCCGCTGATTCGTTGGCCGCTGTTTTGGTTGAGTTTCAAGAACACGCCCAGGGCGTGGACGCAGGCGATGACGGCCTGGTGCCTGCGGACCGACGGCTACGCGGCGTTGTACTTTCACCCGTGGGAGTTGTGCGAGCTGAACGCGATGGGGGGCTTTGGGCTCCCGCGATATGTGCGGCGGATCGATGGCGATGCGCTCACGGATCGGCTGCGCCGGTATCTGCGGTGGTGCAAGGCGCGGGGCGAGGTGTGTACGTACGCGGACTTTGCCGACGACGTGCGCCGGGCCAATGCGGAGCGCGCGAGGGTGTGATCGCTTGCGAGCGATCGCGTGGCGGCGCGCCCGAACTTTCGGTAGAGTGATTGGCATCGATGTTCAAGCACCTGACCACACTTCGCAACTGGATCGAACCGGGCACCGCGAGCGCGGGCTGGTTGGCGTGGCTGGTTGGTGCGATCGGCGCGTTTGTTGTCGGCGCGACGAGCAAGACGAACTCGGTGACGGGCAACTATCGAGCCGCGGCCCACGCGTGGCTGCACGCCGAGCCGATGTACTTTCCCGGTGGCGATGGCTGGCTGTATCCGCCGCAGAGCGCGCTGTTGTTTGTGCCGGTGGAGTGGATGCCGCGCGGGCTTGGCGAGGGGCTGTGGCGGTGCGCGTGGGTGGTGCTGATGGCGTGGGCGGTGTGGCGGCTGACGCGATTGGTCAACGGGCTTGCGTGGCGCGAAGCATCGGCCGACGTTGCCAGTGTCTTTCGGCGAGATCCGATCGGGCCGGGAGCGCTCGATGCGGAGCGAGCCGGGCACGCGAGTCGTATCGACCTGTTTTTCCTGGTGTCGCTGCTGACGATCCCGGCGTGCCTGGGGAGCATTCAGAACGGCCAGACGAATCTGCCGCTGGGCGCAGCGATCGTGCTTGCGTGTGTGAGCGTGGCGGAGCGGCGGTGGTGGTGGTGCGTGGCGTGGTGCATGTTCGGGCTGTTGTGCAAGCCGCTGATGGTGGTGCCGATCTTGCTGGTGGTGGCGTGCTGGCCTCGGGCGTTGGTGGGGCGGATGGCGGTGGGGTTGCTCGTGTTCGCGGTTCTGCCGATGATTCATCTCGATACTCGCTACGCGCTCGGGCAGTATGAGGCGGGCGTGCGGAAGGTTCTTGAAGCTGGCGAACTGAAGACGCGGCTGTTTGCGAACCTGCCGGGAATGCTCGCTGAGCTTGGCGTCGCGGTGCCGGAGGGCGTGATGACGGTGGTGCGTGTTGGTAGCGCGGGGATCGTGCTTGGGTTGTGCTGGCTCAGCGCGCGACGGGATGGCGTTGGGCGGGCGGCGCTGGTAACGCTGGCGTTGTCCACCGCGTACCTGATGCTGATGAACCCGCGGACCGAGGGGAACTCGTATTGCGTGCTGGGGCCGGCGCTGGCGGCGTGGGCCGGGCTGTGGCTGACGGGGCTGCGGCGGGTGGTGGTGGAGTCGGTGATCGCGGGGCTGCTCGTGGGTGGGTGCGTGCTGCTGGGGGTGGCGCATCTGATTTCTGGCCCCGTGTTTGGGCGCGGCAACGACCTGACGCTGCGGCCGGTGGTGGCGGTCGCGTTTGCGGCGCTTGTGGCGTGGCAAGTGGTCGCGGGGCGCGTCTTTGTGGCGAAAATCGGGGGATTACGTGATTGAAGCGGCGGCGAATGCGGAAATACGCTCGTCAGATGGACGTTGACTCTCCGTCTGGCCGATGCTTCAATTGCGTGCTCGGGCTGGCAGGCCGGGCCGCACCGGACGCGCTGCCTCGATTCCTGTCGTTGCCCATGTTGATTCGCGAGATGATCTCCGGCCCTGCTCGCGGCGCAATACCCATGCATTCCTGATCGCACGGAGCCGCCAATGTCCCTTCCCTCAGCTGTTACCGCTGCCCCAAGCACGACCATTCAAACGCTCGGGTTCATTCAGAACATCGGCATGGGGGAGTGGATCATCATCCTCGTGGTGATGCTGCTGCTCTTTGGGCGGCGACTGCCGGAAGTCGGCAAGTCTCTGGGCAGGGGGATCGTCGAGTTCAAGAAGGGCATCAAGGGCGTTGAAGACGATGTCGAGACCCAGTCCACAGCCCGCCCACCGCAGCCCTACACGCAGCAACTGCCGCCAGGTCAGCCGCAGCAGCAGGCCCCGTGGCCTCAGCAGAATCAGCACGCGCAGCAGTACCCGGCCCAGCCGTACCCCGCTCAGCAGGGCCCGGCCGGGACCTATCCGGCCCAGCAGCCGTACCCGCCTCAGGGCTTCCCGATGGGCGGACCTGGCATGGCGCCGCCCGCGGCACCGCAGTGATCGGTCGATCGATGGATCTCAATCCAGCGCAGTGACTTGATCGATCGCTCTCGTAGCGAGCTTTGGTCTGCGTCAACGTGCGTCGCCGAAGGCGCGCGAGTGGAACTACGCTTGCGGCATGACGACGCGAGCGAGCTTTGGACGTGGACTTGGCGTGGCGTTGGCGGTGCTTTGTGCGTGTGGAGTCATGACAGCGCGCGAGTCGGCTGAGGCGAGCCCGCAGCCTCCGAACGCGGCTCCGGTGGCTCCGGCCGAGGGCAGAAAGCCGACGCCAAAGCCGAAGCCGAAACTCAATGCGCCGGATCGTCGCGATCCGAAGATGCCCGATTCGATGGACGCGCCACCGCCGGCGAAGCCCCGGGTCGGACCGGCGCTGCCGGTGCTGCTGGTCGATCGCGACAACGTGAAGATCGAGTCGTCGTGCATCGTCAAGATCCCGGCGGACACGATCATCGTCGATGCCGATGGCGACGGCGTGATTCAGGTCGTGAAGCCCGATGTCATCGTCGAGTTCGAGCAGGGCTCGGTCCTTCGCGGTGCGATGGCCCAGGCGGACCCGGAGATGCGCCGCGGCTTCGGCGTGCGTGTGCAGGGTGTCAGCGGCGTCGTCCTGCGCAACGTGCAGGCCGAGGGATATCTCGCGGGTGTCTTTGCGACGCGCGCCGATGGGCTGGTGGTGGAGAGCTCGTCGTTCCGCGAGTTGCGACGGGACGT
>JAIEQQ010000612.1 GCA_019747615.1 Phycisphaerales bacterium | reverse complement strand
AGCAGCGCCACCGCCTCTGGCAAGAGCATCGATTGGTCTCGCTTGCTGTGGCGCGTGAGCCGGAACCTGGACCTGGCCCCGAGCACGGTTCGGCTCGCGGCGCTCGAAGCGCCGCGCGGCGGCCTCGGCGGAGCGGAAGACGCCGAGCGACGGCTGGACATGGTGCTGACGCGCTTGGCCGATCAGTACGACCTGTGCCTGATCGATTGCCCGCCCTCGATCGGCGTATTGACCTTCAACGCGCTGGTCGCGGCGACCGAGGTCTTGATCCCTGTTGAAACGGGCTTCTTCGCGTTGCAGGGTGCCGCGAAGCAGGTGCAGATGATCAAGGCGATGGGCAAGAAGATCGGCGTGCAGCCCTCGCACCGCATCGTGCCGACGATGTACGACGAGACGAATCCGCTGGCGCGTGAGGTGCTGGAGCAGATCAACAGCCGGTTCAAGGGGCTGGTTTCGCCGGTGGTCATCCGCATGGACGCGAAGCTGCGCGAGGCGGTGAACTTCGGTCAGCCGGCGATCGAGTACGCGCCGGACTCCGCCGGTGCGCAGGACTACAGCGAGCTGGCCGAGTGGCTGCTGCGCACGCCGGCGTCGCGAAAGTCAACGCCCGCGCCCGAGGCCTCCGAGGCCGAGGAGTCGCAGAGCGCCGTCCGCACGCGAGCAATGGCGGTCGAATCGCTGCTCAGCGCGCGAGCCCACGGCGAGGCCCTCGCCCGCGAGAGCGGCGAGCGCATGGCCAGCGGCGGCGAGCGGAGCCCGACAAGCGGCGCCGCGGTGGCGGCGGAGGCGGACATCCAAGGCGCGAGCGTCATGACGGCGGAACGCCCGAGCACGCGCACGCGCGTCGGCGTGCTGGAGCTGGTGGAAGATGAGCCCCGCAAAGCGTGGCCGAGCGTGGAATCGCTGCGGGCGATCCTCGGCGTGCGTGTCACGGCCCAGGGCGTGCTGTTTGTGCAGCCGGCCAGCAGCGGGCGTGTGCTTTCGATCGCCGGGAACTTCAACCGCTGGTCGCTGAGCGCGACACCGATGACGCTGAACGAGAGTGTCGGGGTGTATGAGTGCCTGGTGCCGCTGGCGACCGGCCGGCACGAGTACCGCGTGATCGTCGATGGGCGTTGGATCGCCGACCCGTTCAACCCGCACGCGACGACGAACCCGTTTGGCGAGAGCAACAGCTACGTGGATGTGCCGGGTGAAGCGGTTGTGTTCTATGGGTGAGGTGGGGGTTGGTGGTGATTGGGCGTGACTATGGCGTTGTCGAGGGATAGCTTGAGGTCGGCGGGCGATGCGACGTCGGGCGTCGGGAGCGATGCCTTTGATGCGCTGGCGGACTTGTTTCTGGGCGGGTCGAGCGATGCGTTCGGCGCGGGCTCCGTCGCGGCGGGTGCTGGTAGCGCCGGTGCGCGGCCGGGCGTCGGTGGTGATGCGCGAGCGACGCGGGAGGAGCTGGATCTGCTCGGAGTGACGGTGGCGGGCGGAGCGTGGGGACTGGTCGGGGTCGAGGCGGAGGAGCGTGTCGCCAGCGGAGCGACACCAGCCGCGTGCGACGCGACGGGCGGCGAGCGAACGCAGGGCGACGGCGGGAGCGGTGGGGGGGGCGGAGTGCGGCGGGCGGCTGAGGTGATGTTGATTGGGAACGTGCCGGGCTTTCCGAGCGCGTGGCTGGCGCAGATCGCCGGGCGCGACGCGGCGACGGGCGCGGTGATGGTGATCGATGCGCGTGGGGCCGGTGTGCGTGTGCAGTGCTTTGGCGCGCGGGTGGGCTCGGCGCGGGATGTGGCGGGCGCGATCGATGTCGGAGCCGCGGCGTGCGTGCGCGTGATGCTCTGCTGCGATGCCAGCGAGGTGCCGGAGATTCTCAGCGTCGGGCTCGCGTCGCGGGTGCGGCTCATCAGCGGCGCCGACGAGGCGAGCGTGGTCGCGGCGTACCGGTTGATCAAGAGCGTGATGAGCGGAGCGAGCGACAGCAGCACGACGGTCAGCGTGTGCTTTGTCGGTGCGGACCAGCCGACGGCCGCCGCGGCGGCGAAGCGGTTGAGCGACGCGACGATGAAATTCATTGGCGTGCACGTTGAGATGGAGAACGCGGTGGCACGCCTCGGCGGCGCGGGAGCGCTGGCGGCGAGCGAGGTCTTCGAAGGCCGGCGCGATCGCAGCGGCTGTGAACTGGCGAGGCAGGTGGCTCGCGCGGGCGCCGCCCGCACGATTGCGGCGCCGGCAGCGGCTGAGCGCATGCGGTCTTCGCGACTGCTGGTCGAAGATGTGACCCCTGAGGTCGCGCCGCTGACGCCGAGCGTTGAGCCCGAGACGGTGGACCTTGAGATGGCGTGCGTGAAGGCTGAGCCGCGCGTTGAGGCGGAGGGTGGTGCGGGTGAGGGCGAGTCACTGGCGAGTGTGATCGGCGGGCTGATGGCGCTGCGAGCGCGGTGCCCGCAAGCGCCGGCGGTGGAGCTGGCGCTTGACGCCGCGGGCGGGCTGCATGTGATCGCGGCGGGGGATCGGCCGGGCGTGGTCGCGGAGCTTGCGACGGCGCGTGCGTGGGCGGTGACGCATCGGGCGGTGCTGGCGCTGACGACGACGCGCGTGATCGCGTCCGGCGAGCCGGTGAGCCATGTGCTCAGCGAGCGGCCGTCGGCGCTGCGGCATCTGCTGGATGCGGGGCTGCGTGTGCACGCGATGGTGCGGGCGACGCGGGCGGGCGTGGTCGCGGTCGCGTTGAACTGACCAGAAGATGGCGTGCGGTTTAGCGCGAGTAGCGGCCGAGGAGTTCCTCGACGCGCGGCTGGCTGCGGTTGATCTGCAGCGAGCGGCGGAGGGCGGTGAGTGCGCGATCGCGGGCGGCGTTGTCGGTGCGGTCGGACCAGAGGTAGGTGTTCAGCTCGCAGACGCCGAGGCCGTTGAGGGCGGGGTAGTAGTCTTTGTCGAGCTTGAGGGATTCGGAATAGGCGGCGACGGCTTGCGGGATGTTCTCGAGGCGGAAGTGTGCGAAGCCGAGGCGCTCGAAGGCGGCGGGCGAGGGATCGATCTTGACGAGGCGTTCGAGCGTGTTGCGCATCTCGGCGAAGCGCTGGAGCGCGGCGTAGCTGGCGCTGAGGTTGAGCAGGAGCTTGCCGGGGAGGTCGGCGTTCGTGTCGAGCGCTTGTTCGTACTCGCCGATGGCCTCTTGGTGGCGGTTGAGGCCGGCGTAGATCGCGCCGAGGGAGAAGCGGGCGGCGCCGTTGCGAGATTCGAGGCGAGAGGCTTTGAGCGCAAAGGGGAGGGCCTGGCTGTACTCGGCGAGCTGGTAGTACGCGGCGCCGACGTTGAGGTTGGCGTTGAAGTCGTCGGGGCGGACGGCCAGTGCGCGGAGATAGGCCTGCACCGCCTCGCTCACGCGGTTCAGGACGTGAAGCATCAGCGCGTGGAAGTACTGCGCGTCGAAGTTGCGGGGCTCAAGCTGCGCGGCGGAGCGGTAGCCGACTTCGGCGCTGGCGAAGTCGCCATCCATGCGGTACAGATCGGCCATGCCCATGTGGGCGGCGGTGAGCTTGGGGTTGGTCTCGATGGCGCGCCCGAACGCGGCCAGCGCGCGGGCCTTATCACCGGCGCGCACCGCGGCCTCGGCGGCGATGATGAAGGCGCTGGCGTCGGTGCCCTGGAGGAAGCGGTCGCCGGAGGTGTCGTCGCCGGACCTGGGGGTTGAGTTGCACGCCGGCAGGCAGAGCGCGATGATCGCCAGTGCGCTGGCGGAGAGGGTGCGGGGTGCGGAGAGGGTCTTCATGGCGAGGGAATGATACTGAGAACGGGGGGCTGGCGTTCGCGCGGACATCGGATCTCGGAGTACGCAGTGGACGCAGAGATTGCAGGGGAACGCAGAGAAAGGCAGGGGGAATGTACACGGAGCGGACGGAGTGCACGGAGGAACACGGAGGGGAAGGGGAGGGATGGGCCGACGGTTCAGGGCCGCGGTGTCGGTGGCACGGGGGAGAGCAGATCGGTGGTATGGGTTCAGGTTGTGGGGCGGGCTCTGGTGGCGGCGAGGGAGGCGAGGACGCCCAGGAGGAGGGCGGCGGCGATGATGCCGAGGGAGACGGCGGTGGGGATGTGCAGGCCGTGCCAGTCGAGACGGACGTTAATGAGCGGGATGGCGTCGATCGGGTGCTCGAGGATCATTTTGACACCGATGAAGCCGAGGACGACGGCCAGGGAGTACTTGAGGTAGCGGAAGGAGTCCATGAGACCGGCGAGGGCGAAGTAGAGCGAGCGGAGGCCGAGGATGGCGAAGATGTTGGCGGCGAAGATGATGAAGGGCTCTTTGGTGACGCCGAACGCGGCGGGGATGGAGTCGATGGCGAACATGACGTCGGTGGACTCGACGACGATCAGGACCAGGAGCAGTGGGGTGGCGAAGGTGGCGAGGGTGGAGGAGCCGGGCGTTATGGGGGCTTTGATGAGGAACTTGTCTGCGTCGTAGTGCGGGCTGAGTCGGACGATGCGGCGCGTGAGGCGGACGACGAGGGACTTTTCAAAGTCTTTGTGCTCGTCGTCTTTGGTGGTGGCGAGTTTGAAGGCGGTGAAGATGAGCAGGGCGCCGAAGACGTAGAGCAGCCAACTGAAGGCGGCGACGGCGGCGGCGCCGACGCCGATCATCAGCGCGCGGAGGATGAGGGCGCCGATGATGCCCCAGAGCAGGACGCGGTGCTGGCTCTGCTTGGGGACTTGGAAGTGCGTGAAGATGAGGGCGAAGACGAAGAGGTTGTCCACTGAGAGCGAGTATTCCAAGAGCCAGGCTTGGAGAAACTGCGCGACGGCCTCGCGCCCGGAGAGGGCCGGTTGGCCGGGGACCAGGTCGGTGCCGGGGAGGCGCGGGGCGGCGACGCCGGCGAAGTTGGTGGTGTAGATCCAGTAGAGCAGGGGCGTGAAGAGGAGGCCGAGGGTGACGAAGCCGGCGGTGAGCAGGAGGGCCTTGCGCGTGGAGACTTCCTGGCCCTTCTTTGAGACGAAGAAGAGATCAAAGGCGACGACGGCGAGCACGAAGATGACGAAACCGCCCCAGAGCGTCAGTTGTTCCATGAAGCAGGGTACGGGGCGGGGGGAAGGGACCGAGGGATCGAGGGATCAAGGGGAAATCGCAAATGGCAAATTTGCTAATGGCGATTAAGAGCACGCCGCTTGGCGTTGAGAGTTACGTGGTTGGAGGTTGTTGCGGAGGCGGCGTGTCTTCGGCTTTGATCTCGGGACTGGCGACTTGCGACTCGCGACTTTTCAGGCGGGCGCGCCCGGTGGCGAGGCGATAGAGGAACGCGAGGAATGGGAACGCGAGGCCGAAGGCGGTGAACATGATGAAGACGTGCCACTTGGTCTGCGTGAGGTCGATGAAGTTGAGCTCGCCCCAGGTCTCGGGGTTGAGCGTGTAGAGGAAGTAGAAGAGGCCGCAGTACGCCAAGAAGAGCGGGATGACGCCCCAGGGCGGGATCGAGCGCGAGAGCTTGGTGCTGATCGAATCGACGAAGAGGACCGCGTCTTTCATGCGGATGAGAAGCGTTCGTGCCCAGGCGAACTCGGTGGCGAGGATCGCGATGCCGATGGGCACGACGATGCTGGCGCCGGGGCCGGGCAGCGGGCCGATGAGGATGCCGACGATGATGACGACGGTGCCGGCAATGAGGATGGCGACCTTGCGGAGATTTCGCCTTGTCGCCAGCGCGGCTTCGGCCAGATCGGCGATCGCGGCGGGGCGCGGCACCGCCAGGGCGGCGGGGTCCGTTCGCTTGAGTGATTGAATCGACGCGAGGATCGCGGTGAGCAGAAGGACGACGATGCCCAGGGTCATCCACTCTGCGGGGATGAGCGCGTTGGGCTTGGCGATGAAGAAGAAGCTCTTGACCGCGAGGCCGGCCATGATGAGCGCCAGCGCGGGCTTGAGGTAGCGGAGCTTGGCGATGAAGCCGTGGAGGGAGAGGAAGAGTGAGCGCAGGCTGAGGATGGCCATGGCGCTGGCGGCGAAGGCGATGAAGGGGTCGCGTGTGAGGGCGAACGCGGCGGGGATGCTGTCGGCGGTGTAGGTGAAATCGATCCACGAGGCGACGAGAACGGCCAGGAGCAGCGGCGTGGCGGCGAGACGGGCGTTGACGGTGGTGAAGAGGCGGTGGGCGTGGAAGTCGCCAGAGACGCGG
>JAIEQQ010000026.1 GCA_019747615.1 Phycisphaerales bacterium | reverse complement strand
GATCGCCAAGGCCCGCATCGTTCCGATCAACCGGCAGAACGCGCTGATGGTGCTGGCGCCCACCGAGTACCGGCGCTCGATCGTGGAGATGATCGAGCGGCTTGATCGCCCGGGCCGCCAGGTGCTCATCGCCGCAGTGGTTGTTGAGCTCTCGGGCGAAGATGCTCTGGCCTTGGGCGTCCGCTTCAGCAACGCGGTCATCAACCCGACCCGCGGCGAGAACTCCATCGGCACCAACGCCACTTCGAGCGTCACCGGCACTAAGAACCAGCTCATCGACAGCCTCTTTGATACCTCGGTGCTCAACCTCGGCGTCAACATCAACGTCCTGCTCCAGGCCCTGGCGCAGACGACCAACGTCAAGATCCTCTCTGAGCCCAAGATCTTCACCGGCGATAATCAAGAAGCCGAGTTCTTCGACGGCCAGGACATCCCGTTCATCACCGAGAGCCAGCCCAACAACCAGGGCAACCTCGTGCAGTCCTTCGACTATCGCTCTGTGGGCATCCAGCTCCGCGTCCGCCCGCGCATCACCCCCGAGCGAGATGTCGATCTAAAGGTCAACCTCCAGCTCTCGTCGATCACCCCCGGCAACACGCTCTTCGGCGGCGCGATCGTCGATCGGCGCGAGACCACCACGCAGCTCATCGTGGCCGATGGCCAGACCATGGTGATCAGCGGCATCATCCGATCCGAAGACTCGCAGATCAAACGCAAGATCCCCCTGCTGGGCGATATCCCGTTCTTCGGCGCCCCCTTCACCAGCACCGAGAACGCCCGCACCACCACCGAGCTTGTCGCGTTCATCACGCCCATTGTCGTGAACAACCGCACCGAGGCCGACACCATCAACAAAGACCCGCGAGCCCGGCTGCGCTCGCTCCGCACCGAGCTCGCCCCAGATCGCCCCGAGCCCCAGGGCCCCCTCATGGTGCCCACCGAAGACATCACCCCGCCCGCAGAGGCCCCCGGCGCCAAGCCCCTGATGACGACGCCGGCGCGTCCGTCGCCCGGCCCGGAGTAATCTCCGGCACGCGTCCCGCGTCAGGAGCACCGCCTTGCGCCAGCCCGCAGATGAGCACCGCGCCTTTGGGTACCCCCTCTCTCCGAGAGGGGCGGAGGGGGGTGCCGATCACATGTTTGCCACACCTCAGATCCTCTGGGGATCCGCATGAGGTGCCCTCATCGCGCCACCGTGCTCGTCCTGGTGCCGATCTGCGTGTTCTCGCCCGCCGGCTGCGTGACCGAGCGGCTGCCTCGACCGCTGGGCACGTCTCCGTACGTCAAGGGCGATCCGAGCCAGCCGCCCGCCGGCGTGACGGCTCCACCCGCGACCGCGCCCAATGCTCCGGGCGGTCTGCGATTCGAGATCGCCACACTTGGCGAGGTGCGGTTCGATTCGAGCACGCTCCCGCTCGTCTCGCCCCGCGCCGACTTCATCGCAGTGCAAGCCGGCACGGCTCCGCCCGAAGCCGCCGCCGATGCCTCCGGCGCTGCCGAAGCCCTGCAAACGCGCATCGAGATCTACGACATGCGCAGCCGCCGCCTAGAGCGGACCTTTCTCGCCGGCCCACCGGCACGATCGGGCGTCCCGCGGTTCCTGACACAGGGAATGCTGTTGGGCCGAAGCGTGAACGACGAGGGATTCCTCGTCGAGTGGCCGCGACAGGACGCGACACGCTGGATCGGCCTGTGCACTTGGAAGGACGCGAGCATCCGTTGGCTCATCGGTGGCGACGAAGCCGTCCCGACCTTCGGCGCACACGCCGTGCTGCTCAGCGATGGCTCGCTCGTGACCGCTCTGGGTGATGACAGCGCAACCGGCTGGCTCCTTGCACAGCGCGCCGTTGCAGGTCAGATCGCCATACTTGACGCGCGGCCCGCGACGATGATCGTGCCGCTGGCATCACTCGACGCGACGCAGTGCTCCTTCCTTCGGCTGGATGGGAACGTGCTCCGCCACTGGGCGCTCGGCACCCCCGATGCCCCGTCGCTGCGCATCGCCGCCGACTTCGGCGCGGGCCGCACTATTCGCGATGCGGTCAGTGCGACGAGCCCGTTCCCACCCACCGGCGCGTTCGACGCGGCAGTTTGGGCCGAGCGAGCCACGTTCTCGGCCCAGTACGCGGGCGCGACGGGCCTTTTCGATCTGTCCAGCGGGAGGCTGCAGTTCAAATGGATGGATGGATCAACCCCGGCGGTGGAAATGCCGCCCGAGGCCATCAGTGCAGCGCCGGGCCGGTCCGGAATGCTGGTTACGGCGGCAGAAGATCTGACATTCTGGCCCCGCCGGGGCATTGTGTCGGGGCGATTTCTGAGTGGACCGTCGAATTTGATGCGAAAACCGGGCGTAATTCGAGCAGCGTGGGACCAGGGGATGTGCGTGGTAGAGCCCGGTCGTGAGGGAAATGGCTGGATTCGTGTGTCCAAGATCACCCATCCAACCGACGGGCGGTGAGTTGGCCATCAGTAAAAAGACCTAAAACGCACCCGATTGTCACTCTGGTGGGGGTATCTGCTTACCCGTCTTCACAAAACTTTACCCGATCTCTCGGGCTGAATTTCAGAAGTTCAGCTTGACAGTGTTTCACCGTGGTGTATGTTCATGGGAGTCGTCGTCGCAGTCTTTGCGACTAGTTTCAACCACATTGGTAGGAAGAAGGAGAAGCACGTGAAGAATACCGTTCTGATGAGTCTTCTGTCTGTCGCAGGCCTCGCGGCCTCGGCCAACGCCCAGTACAGCTTTGAGAGCGCACTGGTCCTTGACAACGACCCCCGCCTCGCGGCGATGGGCGTGAGCTACGGCGCCAACTCGTTGCTCCCGGGCAACGGCGTGACCGCTGTCGGCATCACGCTGATCGTTCGCGTGACCTCGACGGGCACCGCCCCGAACCTCGGCCTCGCCACTTGGGCAGGTGGTGGCTCGTCCAGCGCCCCCAACAGCATCTTCTACCACAACGACAGCGTGTCGAACCAGACGACCGCCCTGTGGACCTCGGCTGCCAACGCTCTGAGCCGTGGCAACACCGCTGGCGCCGGCACCAACCGTGGTCTGCTGAGCTACACCGAGCCCGCGGCCTACAGCGGCTCGACCGGCCCCCTGGCCACCGGCTTCCGCACCCAGCTCGGTGCGTCCAACCCCAGCCGTAACACCGCCAGCACCAACGGCACCGTCTCGGCCGCCACCAACAACAACCAGCCCACCAACAACGGCTTCAACAACTACGCCAGCGCTGGCTCCAACGGCAACAACGCCAACGGCTGGGTCGGCGTCCCGCTGACCGGCAACTTCGACGGCACCTCGCCGGCGACCGCCGCCAACAGCTACCCCTCGGCCCCGGGCTCCGCGGCGATCCTCTCCGTGACCGCCAGCCGTGGCACCGTTCCGGTTCTCCGCGATGTGAACGATGAGCCGATCCCGGCCTTCGTGAACTTCGGTGGCGGTACCGTCGCCAACACGGTTCAGGGCTCCGATCAGGACCCGACCACCGCTGGCGTCCAGTCCGTGTGGTACGGCGTCTATCGCCTGATCTTCACGCCCCGCACCAACGTCGGTGATAACCTCCGTGACGTCACGGTGTTCTCGTCCGGCTTCAGCACCGCTGTCGTCGGCGTCGGCGTCACCGGCACCAACTACCAGCCCTCGTTCAGCACGGCCAACACGCTGACGACCGCCTCGATCACCTTCGCGGTCCCCACCCCCGGTGCGATGGCGCTCCTGGGCCTCGGTGGCCTCGTCGCCGGTCGCCGTCGCCGCTAATCAGCGGTTGATGGTTCCCGTCTGACGACGACGAAGCTTCACTTTGCTTCATCCGCGGGGTCTCCTTCACAGGAGACCCCGTTTTTATTTTTGCAATCGACAGAGACGCGAGCCCGCGGCACCGGCATTTGGCCGCGGGCGACCGACGCGGAGTTCAGAGCTCACACGGATGACCATGAGCCCCGCGCGTTTCGACGCTGTGCCTAAGGCCCTGCGAAGACGCGGGTTGAACTCGCTCGAGCGCACTCGTAAGAGTCCGTACTCGATCCTGGCCGATGGGCCATCCGCTCGAAATCGGCTCTGGATCACACGCCGGCGTTTGATGCTCCCGCAGCCGCGTTAATAGCGCGGCACGGTCGGATCGATCGTCAGTGACCAGAGCTCAATCCCGCCGGCGAGGGACTTCACGTCCGAGAAACCCAGAGCCCGCAACGCGGCGGCGGCTCGAAGCGAACGGGCTCCGTGATGGCACTGCACGATAATCGGGCGCGTCTTGCGGCCCTGATCGTCGGCAAGGTCGTCGGCTCGACGCTCCAGGTCCGCCAGCGGCATGTGGACGGCGCCGGTGATTCGGTTGAACGCCCATTCGTCGTCGCGCCGGCAATCCACGAGCAGCGGGCGGATGGCCTCGGGCTGCTGCAGGGCGTTCGCGGCGTCGCGTGGCGTGACTTCCCAGTCGGGCTTGAAGGTGTAGCCCAGCGGCAAGCCGCGGGCGTCGAGCGATGGAGTTGGGTTCGCCTGGGGTGCCTTGGCGGGTGATGGCGAGGGGGGTTGGCCGGTCACTTTCCCGCTCCTTCGCCCGCGGCGGGCAATGTCACGGTCCGAGCCGTCTCTTGCACTTGGATGCCGAGGCCGATCGGCACAACGCCCGTTTGCGGCTGCGGGAACTTGCCGGTCTGAAGGCCGGACCATTGATTCGAAATCACCGGTGGCTTCATCAGGAATCGCGGGATCAGCAGCACGCCATCGGCGAGGGCCAGCGCTGGTGCGGTGAATCCCTCGGCGGCGCTCATCAGGCGATCGTCGTCGTTGGGTGTCTGCACCGCAGTGTCCGGCGATGGGAACTCGCCCAGTTGGCGAGCCTGCGAGTCCGTGAGCGTCTGATTGACGGCGTACGTCGGGTCCGTATCGACCTGGCCGAGCGGGAAGGTCTCGCGCTGGATGCCCCATTGCGAGCGCGCGAGCCCTGCGATCGACGGCGCGTCGCGGTGGCCGGGGCCGATCGCGTCAAAGCCCGGCGGTCGCGAGGTCGCCGCGTGGTCCGTGGCGTCGAGCTGCGCGAGAGCGAAGCCGGTGCTCTCGTGCGAGCGCACGCAGCCGGCAAGGAGAGTCGCGCCGAGGGCCAGCGGGACCAACAGGCGATGCGTGCTGAGTTGAGCGGAGTGGGGCTGTGGGGTCGTGAACTCTGGCATGAGCGAGTGTATGCCCGAGGGGATTTGCCGATTGAAGTGCACGCGGCCGGGTGCGATCGTGCGCGAGGCTCGTGCGGCAGGGACCTGGGTGTGCTTGTTCAGCGCGAGGGAGCGGGCTTGAGCGCGATGCGCACGGCCTCGAAGCAGACCTGCAGGTCAAAGCCGCGCCGGGCGAGGAGGGCTGTGAGGCGGCGGCGTTGGGTTGCGGGCTCGACCGGGCGGCGGGAGGTCATGCTGCGCGAGAGGGTCTTGGTGAGCAGGGCGGTGGCGTCGGCGAGTTGATCGCGGCGCGGGGTGATCTCGGCGAGCGTGGCGGTGATGATGGTCTCGGGCACGCCGCGCTGCATGAGCTTGGTGCGGAGGAGGCGCGGGCCGGTGCGGCCGCCGGCGGAGCGGGAGGCGGCGAAGTTGGTCGCGTAGAGCTCGTCGTTGATGAGGCCGCGCCTCACGAGATCCTCGACGACCGGGGTCACATCCGCGTGACCGAAGCCCTTGCGTTTGAGCTTGGTGGCGATGCCGGCGGACGTTTGCGCAGCGCGTGTGAGCAGTCGCAGGGCCGCGGTGCGGCAGAGGAAACGGGATTGCGCGAGCTGGATGTCTGCCGCGAGCGTGTCGGTGAGGATCACGCCGACGGCCAGACCAAGGCGGTGCGCGTCGGCCTGAGTGACCGTGCCGGCGCGTTTGCCCTTGACTCGGATGAGAAATGCGTTGTCGAATCGCGGCTGCGGCGTGAGCGAGGAGATCGCCTTGCCGATCAGCGTGCTCAGGTCCGGCGGCTCGCTGGTGGCGCGGCGCGAACGGCGGGATGATGGCGATGAGGTCACGGGACAAGCGTACACGATTGCGGACCCCTCTCGGAGAGAGGGGGTACCCAAAGGCAAGCTCATGTCGCTTCGACCAGTTCGATCTGGAGCGAGGAGAGCTCGCTCAGGGCCTTGCCATCTGAT
>JAIEQQ010000128.1 GCA_019747615.1 Phycisphaerales bacterium | reverse complement strand
GATGGCAGCAATCCTTCGCCGCCCTTGACTGCTCGCTTGGTCGTCTTGCTTGCCGGGGCCTTGGCGCCGCCCTTGCCGCCGGTCTTTTTGGTGGCGGGCGTGCTGGCGCGTGGCGGCTCGACTCGGGCTCGCGTCGTCACCGGCCCCAGCGACACGATCGGGCACTGGCCACCCCGCGTCGTCGGCTCGCGCACGACGATCACCGCCGGAACTTCCGCTCGATCACACGTCTCGCGGAGCAGCCGCCCGTCGAGCCCGACGCGAGGGGGCTGAATCAGATACAAGCCCGTCTCGAGCTCGCCGGGCATCGGCACCTGCGAGTCGATCACGAAGACCTTGCCGCTGTCGATGGCCAGGTGGCGTTTGAACCGGCGCGATTCCTGCAGCGGCAGCAGGATGCGGGCCATCTGGGCGAACTCACCTCGACGGAAGGCGTGCTCGAGCGCTTCGACGCAGAGCCGCTCGCACTCGAAGTACCGGCGCGCGACGAGGGCGACGCTGGCCTGGTTCATCAGCGTGTCGATCGCATCAGATGTGTTGGTTCGCGCTGGGCACAAGGGCGTGAGTCCTCCGGGTCCGGCATCAAGAGTCCGTCGCCAGTCCGCCGCGTGCCCAAGCGAAAACGTGAACGATCAGGGCGCGGGGGGTGGGGTGGGGGGGGCGAACTGCTGGCCGAGCTGCCTCAGAATACCGATCCAGCGCCTGGCTTGCACGTCCATCTCGCTCTGGGCCGAAAGCAGGTCCGCCAGCGTCGCCCAGTCTTCACTGGCCACGGCGGTGCGGACATCGGTGAGCAGGTCGTTGAGCCGCCCGACGTGCGCCATCACCATCTCGCTGGTACCCTCGGGCGTGGTGGTGATCAGCGTGTCAACGCGAGCGCCCATGAGGGCGGCCCCGTCTTCGACCGACCGCCGGACGCCCTGCCACATCTCCAGCACCTCGGTGAGGTTGCTGAAGGCGACCTCCATTTGCCCGCTCTGGAGCGCATCGGCTGTTTCCAGTTGCACCTCCAGCCCGCGCTGAAGAACATCGGCCATCTCGTGCATGGTGGTGGCGACCAGGGCGCGCGGATCGGTCGAACGAAACCGGACCTCGCTCTGGCTGACCGGCGAGGCGTCGGCGGCCTCCAGCACGTTGTCAGGGATCGGCACGCCGTCCCACTCGGCCTCGATGATCACGCGCCCGGTGCTCTGGGCGGCGTTGCGGGCGACATCCAGCGCGCTCTCGAGCGTGTCGGTGGGGCAGATGAGCAGCACGTCGTCCAGATACAGCTTCATGGTGGACCTTTCACATCGGCGTCAAACGTTGATCGGGCCGCGCGGCGGGCCTGCTTGCGGATCAGTCGGATGTTTCGAGCGTAAATCACCACGCCGGAGGTCTGCCCCAGCACGCCGACGGGGTCTTGCCGCCACGCGAAGTACGTGAACAGCATCACCCCGCCGAAGAAACTGAACCACCAGAACGACTCTGGGATGTGGCTCTGCTTCATCCGTTCGGAAACCATCCACTGCACGAGCATCCGCCCGAAGAAGAGCATCTGCCCGATGAAGCCGATGGTCAGCCACGCGAAGCTCCACCAGCCGGTGATGTTCAGGATGCGGAACAGCCGGTTGCCCGACGCGTCAATCGCCTGGTCCAGCACGCTATCGCCCACCACAGCCCGCAGCTCGCGCTCGCCGATCACCCGCGACGGAGTTCCATCCCGCGGCAGGAACCGAAACGTCCGCTGACCGGACGCGGACCCCGGCACGGACGAAGCGCCGCCGGGCTCGCCGAGGATCTCAAGCTCGCCCTTGGCGGCCCCGATCGTGAACTTCGCGCTCACCGCTCCGGCTCGCAGCTCGTGCGGCGTGCTCGGCCCATAGACCACCCAGAGCCCCAGGCCCAGCAGCACGATCATGATCGCCACCGGCTCCCACTTCACGCCCGCGCTCCGACACGCGTTGTCGAGGCCGTGATCGCCACGCTCTCTAGCGCCGCGGCCCCCACGGTCTTGGTGCCTACCTCGGCCGCGCCGCGCTCTAGCTCCACCGTTGACACCGGCCGCCGTCGGCTGGCCATCCATCGCACCGCCAGCAGATCGATGAACCCCGGCAGCGCGCGAGAGAGCACGCCCATGCCGTACTTGCTTGTGCCCGCCACGCGCGGGCGATGCCCGACCTCGCGCTGCTCCACGCGATAGCCCATCAGCGCGAACGAGACCGGGATGAACCGGTGCATGCCGCGAAACTCCAGCGGCAGGCGCAGCGCCGGCTCGCGCTTCATGATCCGCAGCGAGCAGCCGGTATCGCGCACCACGTCGCTCAAGACGGCGGCTCGAAACAACCGGCCCACCTTCGAGCTGACCTTGCGGATCACGTTGTCCTTGCGTGAACGGCTGCGATCGCCCTGCACCATGTCGGCGTTCGTCGCCCGCATCAGCTCCAGCATTGGCGACAGATCCGCCGGGTCGTTCTGCAGGTCCGCGTCGATCGTTGCGATGAGCGAGCCGCTCGATGCGCGGATGCCCGCGTAGAACGCCGCGGACTGGCCGTTGCCCTTGCCCACGGGCGTCTGGGTCATCTGAATGCACCGCAGCCACGGGCGCGACGGCAGCAGCTCGCGCACGCGGGCCGCGGTCTGATCCGTGCTGCCATCGTCAACGATGATGAACTCGAAGGGCAGGCCGGTCTTCTGCAGCGCCGCGCCGCACTGCTCGACCAGCCGCGCGATGTTGCCCTCTTCGTTGTGGGCCGGGGCGATCAGCGACAGCATGGGCGGGGCGATGGCTTGCCCGGCGATGATCGGAGACGCCGGTTGTGCGGTCGAGTCGTTGCCCATGCGGGGGCAGTTTACGCCCGGCCGCGCGCTGAAACACTCGGCGGCGACCCCGACCGTGACTAAACTCCGGAGCCCTGAATCGCGCGTCTAGCCTCACCGGGCCACGATCCGCCCCGCGTCCCAAGCCACACCGCCGACCATCTCCCGCGTTTGCTCTTCTTTGCTCATTTGCCATTTGCCCCTTTGCCATTTTCCCCCCCTCCTCCCATGCACATCCGCCCCATCGACCCCGCGACCGCGACGATCCCCGTCACCTTCCATATGGAAGACCCCGAGGGCCTCACCGGCGGGCATGACCCGGTCAAGACCGTCCACGCCGCGCTCGGCCAGAACCTGCTCGAAGTCGCCATGTCCCACGGCATCAACATCGAGCACGCCTGCGGCGGCGTCTGCGCGTGCAGCACCTGCCACGTCTATATCGAGCAGGGCGCAAACCAGCTCAGCGAATCCACCGAAGCCGAAGAAGACCGCGTCGAAGAAGCCCCCGGCCTGCAACGCAACAGCCGCCTGAGCTGCCAGTGCATCGTCCAAGGCTCCGCCCCGATTACGCTCCGCATCCCCTCGTGGAACCGCAATGCGGTCAAGGAAATTCCGCATTGAGGGAGCGGTCAGCGGTCAGCCTTCAGCCGTCAGCTTCAAGGCTGTCAGAGCCGCGAGCGCAAGCTTGCGGACGAATCGGAGCAACGATCGCGGAGTACGCGGAGAGGAGCGGAGAGCGCTGGCGAGTCATGCGACCGGTCCGCTACTGACTGCTCAGCATGCTGGTTCGTCTGAAACCTCGGCCCTCAAACCTCGGCCCTTCCCAATCCCATGACTTTCGGCTGGCTTGATATTGAGGACATCGCTCTCGCCCTGCACGAGGCGCACCCGCGCGTGGATCCGCTGACGTTGCGGTTTACTGCGCTGCGGGGGCTGGTCGAGGCGCTGCCGGGTTTCGCGCCGGACCCGGCGCATCCGGTGAATGAGAAGATCCTGGAGTCGATCCAGGTGGCGTGGCACGAGGAGCGGATGGGGATTCAGAAGGATGAGGATTGACCTTGCGGATGCCTCGTCGGAGCCGCGGGCGCGAGCACGCGGCCGCTGACTTCTCAGCCTCGCCATCGCTCATGAAGAACCGAAAGCAGCCGCGGCGATGACGATCTCACTTTTCTTTTTCGTGCTGTTGCCTTACGTGATCGGCGTGGCGCCGTTCTACGTCGTCGCATGTATCACGCGCAATCGACGCCCGCACGCCGTCGATGTCTTGTTGTTCGTGCCGATCGCCGTCCCGCTGCTGCTCACCCACGGAAAATCGATGAGCAACGTTCTCCTTGAACTGCTGTGCGGCGGCGCTGCAACCGGTCTGACGTTCTTGATCTTCAGCGTGGTCTTGAAGCGCGAGTACGCCGTGCTGCAAGTTCTCGCCGCGATGCTGATCGCCAGCGGGGCAGCCTTTCTGTTCCCGCACGTTCTCCCAAGACTTCACGATTGACGCGATCGGCGGCATCAGGCCGGTTGATGCGACCAGTTTACATGCGCGCGTGCTGACGCCCGCGGCTCTGACGGGCCACGGTTCTCTCAGCGTTTCTCCGCGTCCTCCGCGTACTTGGATTGTCTCGTTCTCGACCTGAGCTCGCGCTCAGGGCTCCCTTGATGCCCCAGCCCCTCCAGCACTCACCGTCAGCGGCACCGCCCCATACGCCGCCTCGGTGATCTGCCAGTTGCCCACGCGGATCTTGCGGCCGTCCGGATCGATGCCGTGCTCGCGCATGAGTTTCTTCAGCGTCGCCGGCAGACCAAACTCCACGTCCTCCGGCATGATGTCGCGCTGCTCGATATCGCCGCCATACTTCGTCAGCAACGTACGGCAGATCGTCGCTACCAGATCCTCCGGTGCGCTCGCTCCGGCCGTGAGCAGCATCACCGCGTCGCGCCCGCCGCCGGGTGTGTTCGTGAACCACTCGTCGCGCAACTCCGTGACATCATCAAGCAGGTGGGCCGACACGCCGACGTTCTGGCTGATCTCGGTGAGGCGCACCGAGTTGCTGGAGTTCTTGCTGCCGACGACGAGCACAAGGTCACACTCCGGCGCGATCTGCCGCACCGCGTGCTGGCGGTTGGTCGTCGCGTAGCAGATGTCGCTGCCCGGCGGCTCCTTGATGCTCGGGAACGCCCGCTTCAGCGCGTCGATGATCACGCCGGCGTCGTCGGTGCTGAGCGTCGTCTGCGTCAGGTAGACCAGCTTGTTCGGGTCGTTGATCTTCAGGTGCGCGATGTCTTCCGGTGATTCGACGACCTGCGTCGCCTCGGGGGCCTCGCCGCGGGTGCCGATGATTTCTTGGTGGTCCTCGTGGCCGACGAGCAGGATCTGGTAGCCCTGCTTGGCGTAGCGGATGGCCTCGGAGTGGACCTTGGTCACCAGCGGGCAGGTGGCATCGACCGCGGTGAGGTTGCGCTGGCGGGCGATCTCGCGCGTGGCGGGTGAGACGCCGTGGGCGCTGAAGACCACGATGCTGCCCTCTGGCACGTCGCCCAGGTCTTCGACGAAGATCGCCCCGCGATCAACGAAGCGCTGCACGACGTGCTTGTTGTGCACGATCTCGTGGTAGACGTAGATCGGCATCTCTTTGCACAGGTCCAGAAGCTGATCGACAACGTCGACCGCCATGTGAACGCCGGCGCAGAAACCACGGGGATTCGCAAGGATGATCCGCATGGGCCATGGTAGGTGTGCGGCGTGCGTTCGTCGCCGTTTTTCGCCGCCTTGATCCGGTTCAACCCGTTACCATCCCCTTGGGCGGTGCCGACACCGACCTGAGCGTTGTCGCATCCAACCGCCGATCGCCAACGTACCCGGCTCTCGTTGTCCCCGCTCGCCCGCCCGCCCGTCCCTCGCCCCCCCGTCCCCTCTCGGAGGTCCCCCGGTTGCCAGATCTCGCCCCACCCCTCCCTCTGGCCCTTGATCCTCGCACGCCGGTGATCCGGCTCGTCGAGCGATTCGGCCCGCCCGCGGCTGGCGGGGATCGGGCCGCGCCGATCGCGGGGAGCTCTGGCCAGACCGCCGCCCCCAGCGAGCCCGAGGCCTGGGCCTATGTCCGCGGCTTGGCCACCGCCCACTACGAAAACTTCAGCGTCCTCTCCTCCCTCGTCCCCGCCCGCCTGCGCGACGACTTCGCCGCGATCTACGCCTTCTGCCGCTGGTCTGATGATCTGGGCGACGAAACCGGCGCCGGCCCCGAGGCCCGCGCACGCGCCGCGGAGCTGCTGACCTGGTGGCGTGCCGAGCTTGATCGGTGCTTCA
>JAIEQQ010000102.1 GCA_019747615.1 Phycisphaerales bacterium | reverse complement strand
GATCAATCGCGATCAGCCAAGGCGTCACCACCAGCCCGACGACAATCACGCCGACATGCGGCTTCAATCGCCCCAGCCACGACCAGCGCATCCCCGGCGCTCGCATCCCGCCGATCGCGCAGAGCGTGACGATCGCGAGGCCCGCGACCATCGGCGTGATCGGACCTTTGCTCAAAATCCCCAGCCCCATCGCAAACCAGAACCCCACCGCGCGCGCGTGATCACCGAGGAAGCTCGGCGCTCGCCCGCGCCGCGACCAGATCGACCACAACGCCGCCATCGTCAGCAGCGTCGTGAACGTCAGCAGTTGGTCGCTCCGCGCCTGATGCGCATCCCAGATCATCATCGGCGACGCCGCCATCAACGCCATCGCCACCAGCCCAACGCGCCCGCCGAACATCGCCCGCCCCAGCAGCCCGACGCAAAGCACGCTTAGCGCCGCGCACACCACCGACGGCACCCGATACATCCAGATCGCGTCGTTCCTCGGATCTCCACCGCTGAAGTACCACGCGCTGCCCGCCTGCAACCAGTAGATCAGCGGCGGCTTGTTCAGCCGCGGCGTCTCGCCAAACATCGGCACCGCCCAGCCGCCAGCGTGCAACCCCACCGGCACGCCGGACTCCCCGCGCCGAAGGTCAAGCTCGCTGGCCGGCAGCGTCACACTCTCCAGCATCTGGCGCGACGCCTGCGCAAATCGCGATTCGTCGCGGTCCACCGGATGGATCGTCCCAAGTCCCGGCAGATATCCACCGAGCACGGTCATCACGAGCACCGCGAGGACCGCGCCGTACCATGACCACTCGCCGGCCGACCGCCGCGGCGTTTCCAGCGTCGTTGACCCGGCCCGCGTCGCCCCGTCTCCAGGATTCAGATCATCACGACCCACGATGGCGGAGCATACACCGATTCAATCCGACACTCGCCCATCCACGCAAGCACCCGTGACGATTCGTGACCGCATTCTGGGCGTTCGCGACTTCTTCCGCACCCCACCGCTGGGCATCTGCGGGCGCTCGTGGTTTCTGCCGCTGCTCATCGCGGTGGCGCTGGTGTTTCTGCTCAACCCATACGACGCGCCGATCAACGCGTGGCTCGCCGGCACGCCGGCGACCGCAACGCAGCCAGCGATCGCCGGAATCGTTGACCGCCTCCCCGGTGACATTCGGCGCGAACTGCACGCCTGGCAGCAGTTCGGCCAGGGCACGTCGATCGTCGTCACCATCATCCTGATCTGGATGCTGGACCCCAAGAACCGCCCGCGACTGTTTGATCTCGGCGTCGTTCTCGCGATGGTCGGCCTGCTCTCAACCGCCGGCAAGATGCTCATCGGCCGTCCCCGCCCGAAGTACAACGACCCCGAGCGATTCCTCGGCCCCTTCGGCATGTACCCCGTCGATCAAAAAGGCGGCACGCCGATCCTCGCGCACGCGTGGGAGATGGGCAAGGGGATTTCCAGCGACCTCTGGAGCATGCCCAGCAGCCACACCGCCTTTGCCGCCGCGTTCGCTTCGTTCCTCGCGACGCTCTACCCGCCCATCAAGGGGCTCATGTTCTCCCTCGCGTGCATCGTCGCCCTCGGCCGCCTGATCTTCGACGCCCACTATCCCACCGACGTCATCGTCGGTGGCATCATCGGCTGGTCCGCCGCGACGATCATCGCCCACGCACGACCGATCTCGCGATACCTTACCGGCCACCGCCCGATTCCCAGTGCCTGATGCCCAGTGCCCAGTGCCTGCCAAGCAAAAAAACCCAGCGACCAGCACATAGCCGGTCGCCGGGTCTCGTGGGGGTCATATGGAAGTTCATCCGACGCCTGACGCGGCCGGTCTGACACACGAATGCCGCGGCTCAAACAACCTCGTCCTCGTCTGCGTCACCAAGATCCGTCTCTCGGCCAAGTCGATTCGGCGCGACCCGCAGACCGGTTCCACGCCGCTGCGAAAAATCTTCGCGTCGTGCCAACTTCCTGCGCCCGCTGGACCACACGCCCCGAAACGAGTGCCGCTGCGTCTGCCGAACTCCCCGCCGTGGTGCGTACGCTCTCGCTCGCCCTTGGCCCCACGAACGCGCGTCAATCAACGATGAACTTTGTCGCCTTCAAGATGTTGACCGGTGATCGTGCCAAGTACTTTGGCATCATCTTCGGCATCACGTTCGCCGCGATGCTCATCACCCAGCAGGCCTCGATCTTTGTCGGCCTCATGACCCGCACCTTCGGGTTTATCACCGACACCACCCAGCCGGATATCTGGGTCATGGATGCAAAGGTCCAGTTCATCGACGACATCAAGCCCATGCAGGACACCACGCTCCTGCGCATCCGCGGCGTCGAGGGCATCCAGTGGGCCATGCCCCTCTACAAGGGCCTCATCAAAGCACGCCTGGAAAACGGCACTTTCCAATCCTGCAACGTCGTCGGCATTGACGACGCCACGCTCATCGGCGGCCCGGTCGAGATGGTCGAGGGCACGCTCGCGGACCTCCGCATCAGCGAGGGCGTCATCGTCGACGAGGTCGGAGCACGCTCGCGCCTCGCCCGCCGCCCGACGGACGCAGCCGGCCGCCCGATCGAAGGCGCCGCGCCGGTGCCGCTGAAAGTTGGCGACACGCTGGAGTTGAACGATCGGCGTGCGGTGGTGGTGGGAATCTGCCGCGTGTCGCGAACGTTCCAGAGCCAGCCGGTGGTGTACACGACCTATTCGCGGGCGACGCAGTTTGCCCCACGCGAACGCAAGCTGCTGAGCTTTATCCTGGTAAAGGCCGAGCCGGGGCAGGATATTGATCAGCTCTGCCAGCGCATCAAGAGCGAAACGGGCCTGGACGCGCTCAAGTCTTGGGATTTCAGCGTACGGACATACTCGTACTTCATGAAGTACACTGGCATCCCGATCAACTTCGGGATCTCGGTGGCGCTCGGGTTCTTCGTGGGCACCGCCGTCGCGGGGCAGACGTTCTATAACTTCACGCTGGACAACTTGCGACACTTCGGCGCGCTGAAAGCCATGGGCGCCAGCAACTGGATGCTCCTGCGCATGATCATCCTCCAGGCGCTGATCGTGGGTGTCATCGGCTACGGCATCGGCGTCGGGATCGCGTCAAGTTTCGGCATCATCAGCCGCAACAGCGAGCTGGCGTTCAGGCTCCTGCCGCAGACGCTGGTCATCACCGGCTGCGCGATCGTGATCATCTGCGTCCTGGCGAGCTTGCTGAGCATCATCAAGGTGATCCGCCTCGAGCCGGCGATCGTGTTCAAGGGGTAGTTGGGGAGTCCTCAGCCTTCAGCCGCCAGCCTTCAGCCTAGAGCCCAAAGCCGACCGCGCGACGGCCGACACTTGACGCCCGAAGCTCGGTCGCGGTGCGTGAATCGGTCGCGGCTGGCTGGGTCTGAAAACGGCCAAGCTCGCTGGAAAACCCTCAAATCGACGATTGAGACCAAAAATCGCAGATCTGCGTTGCCAACTGGACGCTGGGTGGTAAACTAACGGTGTTCACTGACAGATCGTTGATTATCAAGTGTTAAGTGTTTTCTCAACGCACCCCGAACCGCTGAGTCCGCTCCCATGGCGTCTGAGGATCGAAGAGCTCGCGAGAAAGTCGAGGTCCAAGAGCGGATCTTGGACGCCGCGCGCGAGTTGTTTGTGACCCAGGGGCTTGATGCGGTCTCGATGCGCAAGATCGCCGAGGCGATCGAGTACACGCCCGCGGCGTTGTACGTCCACTTCAAAGACAAAAACGAACTGATGCGCGAGATGTGCCGGCGCGACTTTGAGGCCCTCACTCGCGAGACGCTGAAACTCGCGATGGTCAAGTGTCCGATCGCGCGGATCTATCTGGGCGGGGCCGGGTATATCCGCTTCGGCATCGAGCACAAGAACCACTACCGGATGATGTTCATGACCCCGCACCCGCCGGAGCTCGTGCCGACCGACGAAGATCGCCAGAAGATGAACGACCCGGACCAGGACGGCTACGCGTTCATCCGGCACGCAGTGCATCAGGCGATCGAACAGAAGCGGTTCCGCCAAGAGTGCAACGACGTAGAGGCGGTCACGCAGACGTTCTGGGGCGCGGTCCATGGGGTTACCGCCATCGAGATCACACATTGCAACGACCCATGGCTGGCGTTGGCCCCGTTGACCGCGCGGATCGAGCTGATCCTCGACGTCGTGCTGCGCGGCATGCTCGCAAACCCAAGCGAACTTGAATCCATGAAGGCACGCCTTCGCGAACGGGGGCTCGCATGATTCTCATCGCGCTCAAAATGCTCGTCGGTGATCGCCTAAAGTACATCGGCCTCGTCGCCGGTATCGCGTTCGCTGGCCTGCTCATCGTCCAGCAAGCGTCGATCCTCGTGGGCCTCACGCACCAGACCGGCGCGTTCATTCGCGATACCCGCGTTGCCGACCTCTGGGTGATGGACGACCAGGTGCGCTTCAGCCAGGACTCCCTGCCCATCAGCGACAACACGCTCATCCGCACGCGCGGCGTCGAGGGCGTCGATTGGGCCGTGCCGCTGTATCAGGGCTTCCTCAAGGCCCGCCTGCCCGATGGCACGCGCAAGGTCGTGATCGTCGCGGGTATCGATGACGCCACGCTGATCGGCGGGCCACCGGAAATCATCGAGGGCGAGCTGGGTGATCTGCGGCGCGACAAGGCGATCTTCATCAATCACGATGAGCTTGACAGCAAGTTCATGATGATGCGCGGCGGCGGGCGCGCGATGCAAGTCGGCGACGTCATCAGCATCAACGACCAGGACGCATTGATCGCCGGCACGTATCGCGCCAGCAAGAGCTTCTTCTGGGAGCCGGTGATCTACACCACATACACGCGGGCCTTACAGTATGCACCGCGCGAGCGCAAGCTCATGAACTTCGTCCTGGTGAAGCTCAAGCCCGGCGCAGACCTGGAGCAGGTGCGCGCCTCGATCGAAACAGCCACCGGGCTGAAGGCTCGCACCGGCGACGAGTTCATCCAGATCACCGGCGACTACATCCTCAACGAGACGGGCATTCTCGTGAACTTCGGCCTCGCCGTCGGGCTGGGGTTCCTCGTGGGCACACTCGTCGCCGGGCAGATGCTCTACAACTTCACGCTCGACAACCTCCGCTACTACGGCACGCTCAAAGCGATGGGCGCCAGTAACGGGCGATTGGTCTTGATGGTGCTCGCGCAAGCGTTCGTCGTCGCGGTGCTCGGTTACGGCATTGGTCTCGGTGCCGGGAGCCTGCTCGGCCAGGTCGTTGGCGAGGCAGGGCTCGCATTCATGATGCCCTGGCAGATCCCCGTGTTCGGCGGCGTCGCGATCCTTGTGTGCTGCTTGCTCGCGGGTCTGATCAGCGTGCGACGAGTGATCGCGCTCGAACCGGCGGTGGTGTTTCGTGGGTAGTGGGGAAGGCACTGGGGACTGGGCATTGGGCACTGGCGGGCGGAAATCGGGGATCGGCAATCGGGGATCGGGAAGGCAAGCGCGGTTCTGGTATTCAACTCACGTCTCGCGTCTCGCGACTCGCGACTTCAACAAGGGGCTGAGCGATGGCTTCGGGCGCAGTGATTGAGCGTGGTGTGGGGGGTGTCGGGGGCGGCGTGCGGGGGGCGGGCACGCCCGCGGTGGTCTGCCGCGCTGTGACGAAGTCGTATGGCGTCGGCGGCTCGAAGGTCGTCGCGCTCCGCGGCATCGATCTGGAGATCGCCTCCGGCGAGCTCATGATGCTCGTCGGCCCCTCGGGCTGCGGCAAGACGACGCTCATCTCCGTCATCGCCGGCATTCTTGATCGCGACGGCGGCGATTGCTCGGTCTTCGGCGTGGACTTCAACACCATGTCCGCGTCTGCAAAGACCAAGTTCCGCGGGCGCAACATCGGCTTCGTCTTTCAATCCTTCAACCTCATCCCCTCGCTCACCGCGGCGGAGAACGTCGCGGTGCCGCTGATGATCCTGGGCGAAGGGCGGCACGCGAGCGTTCGCAAGGGGCGCGAGATGCTCGAACGCGTCGGCCTCGGCGAACGAACAAAGAGCCTGCCGACGCAGCTCTCCGGCGGTCAGCAGCAGCGCGTGGCGATTGCGCGGGCGCTGGTGCATGAGCCGCGGCT
>JAIEQQ010000138.1 GCA_019747615.1 Phycisphaerales bacterium | reverse complement strand
GATCACCGGCCTAGGCATCGTGCCCGACGTTCACCGCTGCGTCACCTCCGACGCAAAGAAGCCCGGCCACGTGCTGCTGCTCATCGGCCCGCCATCCAGCGCGCTGGGCGGCTCGCACTACCAGCGACTCTTCGGCCTCACCGCCGCTCACGACCCGCGAGTGCCGCTGACAGACCTCAAGCTCGGACCGCGCGTGGCCCACTTCGTCGCACGCCTCATCCACAGCGGCGTCATCGCCGCGGCTCACGACATCTCCGACGGTGGCCTCCTCTGCGCCGTCAGCGAGATGCTCATCGGCGGCTCAACACCCCGCCGCCCCCTCGGCGCCGCGCTGGCGCTCAGCGACACCTCTGCCGCGTCCCTCTTCGGCGAATCGCCCAGCCGCTACCTCATCGAAGTCACCCCGGCCCACGCCCGCGCGATCCTCACCACCGCCGAGGAACAGTCCATCCCGGCGATCCAAATCGGCGAACTCAACGACAGCGGCCTGCTCACCGAGCCGGCGCTCCGCCTCAGCGTCATCGCCGGCGACCTCGCCGGCGCGTGGCTCAAGCCTTTGGATTGGTAAGTCGCAACGACTCAGCCCGCAGCACCTCCGCCGCGTCGCCGATCAACTCCCGCGAGAACCGATCCGGCACACCAAGCTGCACGCGGCAGTTGTGCAGCAGCGTCGCGCCATACGAGATCGCGCTGCCAGCCTGTGGGGTTGCGCCAGACGCACCCAGCACGACGAACACATGAATCGCCCACGCGTGGTTCGTCGCATTGTCCGGCTGAATGTGCTCGATGAACCACGACGCGACGCGCAGGCACCGCTCGCGATAGTCCGGGCGGTTGCGCACACCCGCCAAATGCCACAGCGCATGCAGCGACGAGAGCTGCGACTCGGTGAACACCTCGATCGTCCCCGCGGCTCGCGCCAGCAGCGGCGGCATCATCTCCACGCCCCGTGCGCTCAGATTGCTCTCCGGCGCCAGCAACGCATCGACATCGATCGTCGGATCATGCAGCGCCCACCACAGCGCCTCATCATCACGCACGCCCGAAGGCGTCGGCCCCGCCGCCACGCCATACCGCCAGCAGAGCAGCGGTCGATCCACCCGCCGCCGATTCCCCGCCTCATCGCAAAACGCGTCGATCTCAGCCGCAGTCATCGCGCCCGCGCCGACCGTGCGCCCGCCGAGTCGCTCGAGCCGTTCGCGCCAGGATGAAACGACCTCGCTGTCCATTCTTGCCTTGCTTGACTCTGCCCTCGTCCCCCTCCGCGTACCTCCGCACCACCCCGAACCTCCGTGTACGTTCCCCCGTCTTCACTGCGCCACTCGCACCTCGCGACTCACGACGTCCTCCACCACCGGATCCGGCTGGCTCACCGGATTCTTGAGCCCGCGCTCCGCCTCCACGCCGTACGGCTTCTTGAACCGCGCAACCCCGGGCGCTGTCTCCCACGCTCCCGGCTGGCGTGTCGGGTGCCACTGATGAAACACCAGGCACTGGTCCACGCCGATCGCCACGCGCCCGCCGTGCTTGTACACGCGACGCCCCAGATCGTCATCCTCCTGCCCATACCCCTCGTACAGCTCGTCAAAGCCGTTTACCGCGACATACTCGCTCACGCGGATTCCAAAGTTCCCGCTGGCGAGCTTCGGCTTGTGCCCCTTGGCCAGCTTCAGCTTCCGCATCAAAAGCTGCCGCATGTACCGCTTCCGCCGCCGCGGCAGCTTCGCGATCTCCTCCTCATCAGGCTTCGCCGGCCACTTGCCCATCCGCAGCGCCCGCTCATCAAACTGCTCAGTCTGCTCAGGCGTCAGCGTGATCCAGTGCCCGATCACCAGCACCACCTTGCGACGATCGTCATCAACCGATGCTGTCCCGCCCATCGTGCCAAAGCCCCACGAAGCACGCTCGAACAACCGCTCATACCGCTCCAGCGCCTCGGGCGCCGGGCAGCAATCCCCGTCATAGAACACCAACATGTCATCCGGCATCGCGGCCGCGATCGCCGCCCGCGCGCCGTTGTTCCGGACCTGCGCACTGCGGCACACGCCCTGGTGTACACGAGACACCACGCGGATCGGCATCGCAAACTCTTCGGCGCACGCCCGCACAAGCTCCAGGATCTCCGCCCCATCGCCATCGATCGTCACGGTCACGCTGTCGGCCTTGCGCCACTGCGACGCGACACCCATCAGCGTCCGTCGCAGGTGCCGCGTCGTGTGCGTCGTCACGATCACGTGGATCTTGCTCATTCGTGAGGCTTGCGAGGGTGTCGCGAAAATCAGGTACACGGAGGCACGGAGGGACGCGGAGGCGCCCGCTCGGAGTACGCAGAGGACGCAGGGAAAGCAGACAAACGCCGAGCAAAGCCGGGGACGGGAACTGCCCGGAGGATGTCGCCGACTCGGCTCGATGGCATCCTAGGAATGCCAAACGCGCCGCCACACGCCGCGCGCCACCAATCGCCGCCGCGCCCTCCGATTTGCTGCGTTGAGCTTTGAGCTTTGGCGCTTTGAGTTTGACGGCGGTGAGCTTCTTGCGTTCGATCTCCTCGCCCCACGTCTTCCCCGCCCCAGTGCCCAATGCCCAATCCCCAGTGCCTACGTTCCCCGATGCGTTTGCTGCACACCGAGCACGATCTCGCGCCTTTTCACAGCGGGCGGTTCATCCCCACCATGGGCGCACTTCACGACGGTCACGCCTCGCTCATCCGCGCCGCAGTCGCGGATCGTGACGCCCGCGCCTCGCACTCCCCCGTCATCGTCAGCATCTTCGTCAACCCCACGCAGTTCAACGACCCCGCCGATCTGACGCGTTACCCGCGCACGCCAGAAGCCGACGCCGCGATCTGCGAAGCCGCCGGCGCCGACGCGATCTTCGCGCCCGACGTCGACATCATCTACCCGCCCGCTCTGACGATCCTCACCCCACCGCTCCCACTGGTCGCAACAACGCCAATGCTCGAAGACGCCCTCCGCCCCGGCCACTTCGCCGGCGTGTGCCAGGTCGTCCAGCGCCTCTTTGATCTCGTCCGCCCCGCGCGCGCCTACTTCGGCGAGAAAGACTGGCAGCAACTGCAAGTCATCAGCGCCATGACTGCCGCCAACGCACCCGCCCTCGCGTCGCCACGCATCATCCCCGTGCCCACCATCCGCGAGTCCGATGGCCTGGCCATGAGCAGCCGCAACCGCTTCATCCCGCCCGAAGATCGCGCCCGCTCCGCCACCATCTGGCAAGCCCTCAAAGCCGCGCAATCGCACACCGACATCAACGCCGCCCAAAGCGCGATGACCGACTTGCTCAAGGCCGCGGATCTCGAGATTCAGTACGCCGTCATCCGCGACGCGGCCACCCTCGGCCCCGTCAAGCCCGGTCAGCCGGCACGTTCCCTCATCGCCGTCAAGCTCGGCCCGGTGCGCCTCATCGATAACGCGCGCTGGCACACCTGATCGCACGGCTCCACCCACCCCGCGGGTCTTTACCAGTTCATGGTCCACAACTCGCCCAGTCCGTACCGACAGCCGCCCGATAATCCCCGCGGCTCACTTCGCCCCGGAACTCGATGACCCGCCAGCTCACGATCGACGAAAACACCCACGGCGTCTCTCACCCGTCGAGCTTTCACGTGGACCCCCGCCATGCCCCAACCTTCGAACGTGAAGCCCGGCACGCCGACCAACCAAGTCGTCTGCAACGATCAGGGCGTGGATCGCAGCAGCTCCCGGCGTGAGTTTGAGCGCGTCTCCTGCGCCACGCCCGCCAGAGTCTTCGAGATCACCCCCGAGAACAGTGTCCTCGCCGAATGCCCCGCGCTTGTCCAGGATCTCAGCAAATGCGGCATCGGCCTGCGTTCGCGAAAGCTCTTCGCCGTCGGCGGGCGCGTCGTGCTGCTTCTTTCCGCCAAGTCCGGCGAGCTCCGCCCGTACTTTGGGATCATCCGCCAGTGTCGCTACACCGGCAAGTCCATGTACAGCGTCGGCATCGAGTTCACCCCGCCAGTGCAGAGCGAGAGCATCACGCGATGGATGATCGAACAGTGCGGTAAACGCTGAGCCCCGCACGCACTGCCGCCCTCGAAGGCGAGCAATCGCTATCATGGCCCGACGCCGCGACCACCCGCCGGCGCGTCGAAAGGGCCCACGCGTGCAGAAGACCCCGCTCCACCAGTTCCACCTCGACAACCACGGCAAGATGGTCGATTTCGCCGGCTGGGAACTCCCCATCACCTACGCCCGCCCCGTTGGCGAATCCGGCCTCCAGGCCGAGCATCACCAGGTCCGCACCTCCGGCGGCCTCTTTGATGTCTCCCACATGGGCCGTCTCTCGATCACAGGCCTGCACGCCGCGGGATTCCTCGAGCGCGTCTGCACCCGCCGCATCCGCGACATGAAGAACACCCAGTGCCGCTACTCACTCGTCTGCAACGAGCAGGGCGGCATCAAGGACGACGTCATCGTCTACCGCCTTGATGACGACGACTTCATGATGGTCGTCAACGCCTCCAACCGCGAGAAGATCGTCGAGCATTTCAACACCGTCATCAAGGCCGAGGGCAAGAAGGTCAAGCTCGAGGACAAGACGCTCTCGACCGCGATGGTCGCTGTGCAAGGCCCGAAGGTGATCGAGTTCATCGGCAAGTTCAGCCGCGAGATCCCGACGCTCAAGCGCTACTGGTTCACCGTCAAGAACCTGCTCATCGTGAAGCTCTACGTCTCGCGCACCGGCTACACCGGCGAAGACGGCGTCGAAGTCATCCTCCCCGGCGCCATGGTCGGCATGGCCATGAAGATGATCATGAAGGACGTCGATCCAAAGGATCCCAACGCCCTCATCAAGCCGTGCGGCCTCGGCGCACGCGACACCCTCCGCATGGAAGCCGCCATGCCGCTCTACGGCCACGAACTCGGCGAAGACACCAACGCCCTCTCGACCGGCCTGGACTTCGCCATCGCCATGGACAAAGACACCGGCGACCGCCCCGAGCCCTTCATCGGCCTCGAAGCGCTGAAGGCAACCGCCGCCGCGGGCGGCCCGCCGCAGAAGCTCGCGGGCTTCAAACTCGAAGGCAAACGCTCCGCCCGCCAGGGCATGCGCATCCTCATCAACGACAAGCCCGCCGGCACCATCACGAGCGGCTGCCCCAGCCCCACCCTCGGCTACCCCATCGCCATGGGCTACCTCGACAAGGCGCACCTCGCCGAAGGCACGAAGATCGAAGTGGACACGGGCCGCGACCGCATCGCGGGCGAAGTGGTGAAGATGCCGTTCTACAAGAAGAAGGCGTGAGGCGCGAGACCTGGGGCTTGAGGCTTGAGGCTTGAGGCTTGAGGCTTGAGGCTTGACGCTTGACGCTTGACGCTTGAGGCTTGAGGCGTTTGGCCTTCCAGCCCGGAGGGCTGCACGCCAGTAGCCGGGGGTGAAGCGAGTCTTCGAGCGCCACCCCCGGAAAGCCGACCAAAGAACCCCGCACCCCGAAGGGGTGCACGACGGACCTGGCGAACCACGACGTTCGTCTCATCATCAAATCATGATCCTCCCCGCCTCCAGCCCGAAGGGCTGCACGCCAGTAGCCGGGGCGTGGAGCGAGTCTTCGAGCGACACCCCCGGAAAGGTCGCGTGCACGCACGTCGCACCCTGAAGGGGTGCTCGCCCGCCGAATCTCACTTGCGAACATCGCTCACGCCGCAACGCCGCTCGACCACACGACATCGCTCAGATATCCTGCGCGCGGATGGCCTCCACACTGACCAAGCTGCTGGTCCACATCACCTTCTCGACCAAGGGGCGCGCCGCCCTCATCCCAGAGCCCATCGAACAAAACCTCTACTCCTACATCGGCGGCATCTGCCGGCGAATGGAATCGCCGCTGCTGGCAATGAACGGCACCGCCGACCACGTCCACCTGCTCGTCAACCTCTCGAAAAACACCACGCTGGCCGACCTCATGCTCAACGTCAAACGCGACTCCTCAAAGTGGATCAAGGAGCAATCCGCCGAGCACTGACCTGCCCCCATTTTCTGTACCAGTCGCTATGAGAGTCGGTGCATCGTACTGACCTCCGGCGTGTTCTGGCAC
>JAIEQQ010000410.1 GCA_019747615.1 Phycisphaerales bacterium | reverse complement strand
ACCCGACCGCCACCGGCGTCTGGGTGCGACCCGAAGGGAGCGAGCCGCCGGCCAAAGTCTGCGCCATGGGCGTCCGAATCCGCCAATAGATCAGCATGCACGGCCTGGCCATCAACGTCTCGCCGAATCTCACACACTTCGATCTCATCGTCCCCTGCGGCCTCGCCGATCGACGAGTCACCAGCCTCGCGGCCCTCCTCGGCGATCGCGCTCCGAGCATCAACGACACCAAAGCCCTCGTCATCGAGGGCTTCAGTGCAATGATCGAGGGTGTCCCTCCTCTCCGAGGCGGGCCGGGGCAAACGGCAAGCAGAGCCGACGAGTAACGCCGACCGCAGGCCTCACTCCAGCTTCAAATCCCGCAGCACATCCAGCGTGATGTCATCGCCCGCCGGGCTCACGAGCACCGGACGCGCCAGAAGCCCCTGCGTGAACGCCAGCGGCGATGACGGCTTCTCCATATCCGCGATGCTGCGGCTGCTGAACACGTGCGTATAGCCCTTCTTCGCCGCGACCGCGTCCACCGACGCCAGCACTTCCTTGTACGCATCAAAGTTCTTGAGCGTCAGAAACTCCGAGAACTCGGCCTTCAGCGTCTCATCGAGCTGGCGGGCCTCCATGTTCTTCCTCTGATACTCGCCGACCGCCGCCTCCCATTCCGGGCCGCTCTGCTTGTCCTTGGGCGTCTCTTGCAGGCGCTTGGTCAGTTCCTCCATCGCGCTGGCCACGGGCGCGATCCTGTTCTCAAGGTCCTTGCGCTTGTCGGCGACTTCCTTCTGGAATCGCTCGGTCTTGGTCAGCCGATCGGCCACCTTGTAGACATCGCACACCGCGATCTTCATCGCAGCGGGAGTCGCGGGCGCAGCCGGCGTCGCCGCCGCGGGCGCGGGCGCAGGAGCTGGTGCCGCGGCCGGTGCAGCGTTCTTCGCCGCCGCGTCCAGCGGATCCTCAACCATCCGGCCAAGAGCCCCGGCGATGACAATCAACGACGCGGCGCACACCGCCAGAATCGAGACTCGAAAAGTGCCCATGCGATGCTCCAATGAACGAGTGTCCGACAAGAGGAAATTCATGCCGACTCTAGGTCGGCCGGCACCTGGCGCACGGTACACTTGGCCCACCACCCGACTTTCGGAGCCCGATCCATGCCCTCTCAGCCGACCACCCAGCAACTCGTTGACGAGATCATCCGGCTGAATCAAGTGCTGAACGCGCAGGGTCGCGTGATGCAGGCCACGCGCCGCAAGCTCTATCGTTTGGAAACGATCGAGCGCATGGCCAAGCTCGGACGCACGCCGCGCATGGAGATCGATTTCCGCTCGCAGTTCGGCGAAGACATCGCGATCTACGACCTCATCGACGCCTTCACGCCCGGCTTCTACATCGAAGTCGGCGCCTTCGACGGCCGCCACTTCTCGGTGAGTTGGATCTTCGACGCGCTCGGCTGGGATGGCCTGCTGATCGAGCCCCTGCCCGAGCGTCACGCGCAGTGCGTCAAGAACCGTCCGTTTGCTCACGTCGTCCACGCGGCGCTTGGCAACCGCAACGCCACCGGCCAGGCCACGTTTACCGTGGTCGAGGGCGATGGCATCAACGGCATGTTCAGCTTCCTGTCCACCGTGCCGGCTCATCTGGATCTGCTCAAGCAGAGCCAGGCCGTCACCAAGACCGTCCAGGTGCCGCTGTCGAACATGGACAAGCTCCTGCAAGAGCATCCCGCGAAGCCCTCGCGAGTTGATGTCGCGGTCATCGATGTCGAGGGCGGCGAGATCGACGTCCTCGAAGGCTTCGATCTCGAACGTTGGAAGCCCCGCGTGCTCATGCTCGAGGACAACCAGAAGGGTCAGGATCCGCGGCTTGAGCAGTGGATGCAGAAGAACGCCCCCGGCTACATGTGGGCCGGATGGGTCGATGTGAATCGCGTCTACATCCGCGCCGACGACGCAGAGACTCAGCGACGGATGCAGGGCGTCGACTGATCGGCCTTACTTGCCCGCGACCCAGAGGTAGTACGCGCCACCGGTGGACAACTGATCAGGACCGGGCGAGAGGTAGAGCGAAAGCAGATGCAAGTCTCCGCCGCCTGCGTTGCCGCCCGGCGTGTGAACCCCCGCGTCTTGCTCGGTGCTCGCATACACCGTCGTCGGCGTCGCGCTCGATCGATGAAAGCGCACGACGCGAGCCCGCGACAGCCCGGCCATCCGGCGCGCAATGTGGATCGCATCGATCAGATCGCCCTCGACATCCGCAAGCCCAGCCCGCACCGCCTGCGTCCCGCTCAGCACCCGCCCATCGGTGAGCTCGTCCACACGGGCCATATCCAGAGCCGTACGAGCCAGCGTCTGCCCCGACGCCGTGCGCACCACCGCGGGCGATTGCCTGCTGGCCACGACGAGCGCCTTGAACCGCGAGTAGAACTCGTCCACCATCTGCTGAAGCACCGCGTACTGCGAATCGCGCATCCCCTCCAGCGGGTTGGCCAGATCCTTGTTCGCGCCGCTTTTGATCGACCTGGACACGATGCCGATCCGCCGCATCCCCTCGCTGAAGTTCACCGTCGGGATGATCACGCCGATCGAGCCGGTGATGCCCGTCGGCTGCGCGACGACGTAATCACCCGCCGTCGAGAGGTAATAGCCGCCGCTGGCGCAGACATCGCCCATGCTGATCACCACCGGCTTGCCGGTGCTCTGGCGAAAGCGGCGCACGATCGCGTGCATCGTCTCAGACGCCGTCACGCCGCCGCCGGGCGTGTTCATTCGCAGCACGACCGCCTTGATGTCGTCATCCTCACCGGCGACGCGCAGGCGCGCCGCGAGCTCCGCCGTCGGGTTGGCTTGGGAGCCAAAAAGCGCCGGCGCTGGAGAATCGAGGATGACCCCTCGCACATCGATGACCGCGATATCGCCCCGTCCGCCTGATTCGCCATCATCGCCCGCCGGCGCGCGCACCTCGTCAACGACCGCGCGCTTCAGCGTGGACTCATCGCCAAAGTTCAGCGTCACGCTCGAAGGCAGGCACCCGCCCAGCCCCAGCGTCAGCATCACACACACAACAACACCCACCACACAACGCGCGGCACCGTTCATATCCGTTGACATCCACGACTGTACCTCTCCACCACGCACAGCGTTGCGTGCTCTCAGGTCCTGCGATGTGTCGTCGCGTGCGAGCCGGAGATGGAGCCGGAGCCGCAGGCGGGGGTGGGGGGTGGTGGGGGTCGTGGGGGCGGGGGGGGCGGAGGCTGTGGGGTGGCATTCGCAGACGAGCGATACCCTCGCGTGTGACCACCCTCTCGCACCAGCCCGTGCTCCTCAACGAAGTCCTGACATCCCTGGCGCCGCAGGCGGGCCAGACATATCTCGACTGCACCGCCGGCCTCGGCGGCCACGCCGCCGCCATCGCCGAGCGACTCGGCCCGCGCGGGCGTGTGATCCTCATCGATCTGGACGCCTCGAATCTCGCCGCCGCAGCAGCAAGAGTCCGTGCGCTGCCCGATGCCCCAACCGTCGAGACCATCCACGCAAGCTTCGCCGAGACGCCACACCGCTTGGCGGCGCTGAGCGCGCGTGCCGACATGGTCCTGGCGGACCTCGGCTTTGCGTCGAACCAAGTCGATGACGCCGCCCGCGGCCTCTCGTTCATGCGCGACGGCCCGCTGGACATGCGCATGAACTCCAGCGCCCGCCTCACCGCCGCGGAGTTGGTCGCGACCTTCTCCGAGCCGCAGCTCACCAGCGCCATCCGCCAGTTCGGCGAAGACCGCCACGCGCCGCGCATCGCCCGCGCGATCATCGCCGCGCGAAAGCTCGCCCCGATCGAGCGCACCACCCAGCTCGCCGACATCATCCGCGCCGCCGTGCCCCGCGCCCCGGCAGACACCATCGACCCGGCCACCCGCACGTTCCAAGCCCTGCGCATCGTCGTCAACGACGAGATCGGCAACCTCGACGCGCTGCTGGACACGCTCAGCGACGCCGCCCGCGCCGCCCGCACGCCGCGCCCCCCCCGCCCCATGTTCCTCAACCCAGGCGCTCGAATCGGCATCATCGCCTTCCACTCGCTCGAAGACCGCCCGGTGAAGCAGGCGTTCCTTGCGTTGACCAGCGCCGCAGTCGCCAAGCCCATCGGCGAACAGCCCCAGACCGCAACGCCGGACGAAGCCCACACCAACCCCCGCGCCCGCTCGGCCAAACTCCGCGCGATCGCCCTGACTTGACCTCGCGCCATCCACGCACAACCCGCGGCATCCCTTCGCCTCCGCAACCTCACCATCGCGCGCCGCCGCCGCCGCACGCCTCACACCCCGATTTCTCCCGAACCTCAGAAGATCGCGAGATTCTGCGTGAGTTTGCTCAAGTCTGCCGATACCTCTGACATGCCAGAAGCGGAGAACGCGATTGCCGAAGCATCCGTCGCCGCTGACATTCCGCCCGCCACGGACTCGGCGACGCGAAATACCATCGCACGCAAGCGACCCACGCTCGCGTCGATCTCTCCACAACCCCAAGGTCAAGGACGACAACTCGTGACGCGTGAACACAAGCTCGCTCTCATCATCGGCTTCGCCATCCTCCTGGTGGTCGGCGTTCTCGTCGGCGATCACTTCTCCAAGGCCCGCCACAGCGTGGCGGGAACGGACGTCGCCACGACCCCCGCCAACACGATCGGCCTCCCGACCGACGCGCTCCCGGTCGCCGCGGCGCCGGGCATGACCGACGGTGCGAACACCAGCGCCCTCGCTCCGGCCGCTGATCCGTCGCTCCGAGGCGAGCAGCCCCAGGACGGCGGCCAAGCCAATGCCATCCCGTCCACTCCCTCCACGCCCCCGCGCTCGACCACGACCATCTCGATGGTGAGCGGCACGCCGGGTACCGATCCGAACGCCAGCGGCGCTGGCGCCGCCTCGACCCCCTCGCCGACGCCCACCCCCGAAGGTGGCCCGCTCGTCTTCCGCCCCGAGACGCTCCGCCCCGAGCCGGCAACCTCGATCGTTACCGTCGTCCCGACGCCCGCGCCGTCTCGCGTGGACCCCGCCGCGCCCGGCCGTTCTGGCACCGTGGTCACTCCGCCGGTCTCGCCGGTCGAGCGACTGCTGCCCGTCTCAGCCGGCAAGCTGCTCGCCCACCCGGTCGCCAAGGGCGAGACGCTGATCTCGATCGCCCGCAAGTACTACACCGACGCCAAACTCGCCTCGCAACTCGCCGAGTACAACAAGTCCCGCCTCGGCAGCAAGATGACCCTTCGTGAGGGTGTCACGCTCCGCATCCCGCCTCGCGATGTCCTCGTTGGTCTGGCCCGCCTCGCCGACGACGCCGCCGTCGCACCCGGCCGGCCGGAGAACACGCCGCCCGCGCCCCGCGGGTCCGAGAAGGCCCCATCCATCAACACGCCCGCCCCCACCGGCGCGATCCGCGAGTACACCGTCGTCAAGGGCGACACGCTCGGCTCCATCTCCCAGAAGCTCCTGGGCACCGTCAAGCGGGCCCGAGAAATCACCGCCCTGAACAAAGATGTCATCCGTGACGAGTCCAATCTCCGCGTCGGCGCCAAGCTCAAGATCCCCGCTCGCTGAGCCCGCTCCGCCGCCCGATGCACACGCGGCGTGAGCCCGCTATCCTGCGAATCTCGAAGTCACCCAACCGCCCCCGGGGCTCTCAACGTGCTCGCCAAGGTCCTCTTCCTCATCCTGTGCATCGGTGCCTCGGCCTGCTCGCTGCTGTCGATGCGTCAGCAACGACTCGACGTCGTCAACGACATGGCGGTCATTCACCGCCGCATGGTCCAGCACGATCGGGCGCTCTTTGAGATCCGCACTCGCATCGCCCAGGGCCTCACCCTCGACCGCATCGCCACCCTCGCGTCGTCGATGGGCACGCTCAAGCCCATCGGCGTCGATCAGCCCGTGCCCGGCGAGATCGGCAACCCGATTCGCATCGCGTCCGGCTCGCCCAGCGCCGCCCGCCGGCGCGCCGAACAGGCCAGCGCAGGCTCGCCGCGCCCCGCAGGTGGCTCCGTCGCTTCGCAGAACCCGCCCCGCTCCGGCGGTCGATG
>JAIEQQ010000124.1 GCA_019747615.1 Phycisphaerales bacterium | reverse complement strand
ACGCTTGCGCCGGCGGGCGACAGTTCGCTGTACATCCTCGTTCCCACGCCGAACAACCGCTCGGGGATCGACTGGCGCGACGCGTCGGCCGCCGGGGCGGCGAGCGTGACGCGGGAGCGGGCGCTGGACAAGGTTTCGAAGCTCATCGGCGAGGACATCCGCCCGCGAATCGTTGTCGAGAAGCAGACCACGCCGGCGGATTGGCAGGGGCACAACATCGCGTTTGGCGCGACCTTCAACCTCGCGCACGGGCTGATGCAAATGCTGTGCTTCCGCCCGCAGCACGAGCTGCCGGATGTCAAGAACGTCTGGCTCGTCGGCGGCGGCACGCACCCGGGCTCGGGCCTGCCGGTGATCTTCCTGTCCTCGCAGATCACCTCGCGCCTACTGGCCAAGCGGATGGGCCTGACGTATGCGGGTGATCGGCCGCCGCGCGTGACGCCGATGGGCGCGGCGAACGCGGGCGAGCGGGCGGCGATGGCGACGCCGTGAGGGTCGGGCGTTGGCGTGGTATGCTCGGGGAATGACGACGATGCCGATGATCTCGCTGGCCGCTGGCATGACCACCTTGGATTGGGTGATCATCGTCGTGTATCTGGCGATCCTCGTTGCCAGCGGCATCTGGCTCTCGCTGCGGGAGCCCTCCGGCAGCGACGAATACTTCCTTGCCAGCCGCCGGATGCCGGTGTGGGCGGTTGCGTTCTCGATCCTGGCCAGCAGCCTGAGCGTCGCGACCTTCATCGGCGGGCCGGAGCAGAGCTTCCGCGGCGATCTGACGTACCTCTCGACGAACATCGGCGGCATCCTGGCGGTCTTCGTCGTCGCGTGGGTCTTCATCCCCGCGTTCTATCGCGCCAAATGCACGACGATCTATGAGGTGCTCGAGCATCGCATGGGGCGTGGGGCGAAGGAGGCCGCCAGCGGCGCGTTCATGATCGGGCGTGTCTTTGCGTCCGGGGCGCGCCTGTACATCGCGGCCCTGCCGATGGCGGCGATCATCTTCGGGCTTGACGACAAGTCCGCGACGCCGCTGATCGTGGCGATCTGCATCTTGGCATTCGCGGGCGTCGTCGTAACGCTCGTCGGCGGGATCGCGTCGGTGATTTGGACGGACGTGCTGCAAACACTCGTGATGCTCGGCGCGGTGATCGGGGCGATCGTCTATCTGCTGTGGCTCATCCCAGCGCCGATGGGTGATGTCGTCCACGCCCTGCACACCGGCGGCAAGGACGGTGCCAGCAAGATCGCGGTCGTCACCACGGGCTTCCCGCTGGACTTCAGCGAGAACTTCACGCTCATCACGGCGGTGCTGGGCTTCTCACTGCTCTCGCTGGCGTCATACGGCACCGATCACGACATGGTGCAGCGCATGCTGACGTGCAAGTCGGCGGTCAGCGGCGGGCGATCGGCGTTTATCGCGACGTTCGCCGCGATCCCGGTGGTGGGGCTGTTTCTGCTCATCGGGCTGTTGCTGTGGGTGTTCTACACGCGCGCGGATCTGATGGGCAGCGCCGGACCGAATCCGAAGGCCGTCGCGGATGCGACGGCGAAGGGGGCGCAGCCCTTCTTGCAGTTCATTGTGGAAGAGATGCCCACGGGTCTGCGCGGCGCGATGATCGCGGGAATCTTTGCGGTGGGACTGGGGTCGTTGAACTCGGCGATCAACGCGATGGCGGCGACGTTTGTCAAGGACTTCTACACGCGCTGGGTACCGGCACGCTCCGAGCGGCACTACTTGCTCGCGGGGCGCTGGGCGACGGTGGGCTGGGGCGTTGCGCTGGCGCTGTTTGCGGTGCTGTGCGTGTTCTGGCGCCAGGCGGATGCGGGCAAGACGCTGATCGCCTTTGCCCTCAGCGTCATGACGTTCGCGTACGCGGGTTTGCTCGCGATTTTCATCACCGCCCTCTTCACGAAGCGCGGCAGCTCTGCCAGCGCGATCGGAGCGCTGGCGACAGGGTTCGTCGTCGTGCTGTCTTTCCAAGTGCCGTTCTGGCTGTTGCTCTCTCGCATCGGGCTGGTAAGCCCGACACCCGACGGGCTTCCGCACACCGCCGACACGCTCAAGCACGCGCTGCCCTGGCTCAAGGCGGCGTTCCCGTGGCACCTGCTCTGCGCGACGACACTGGCGCTGGGTGTGTGCCTGCTCGGGACGCGTCCGAAGCAGGCACGCGATTCGTCGATGTCTTCCGGGGCCGCGCCGACGGGCGCGTGAAAAAGCCGCGTGCGGGCGCACGCGGCTTTGCTGAGGTGTTCGACGTCGTGCATCGAAGCAAGTTCGCGTCGGCGCGCCCCGCGCCTTCGCTAATCGACAGCCGCGCGGCCACGCGCTCCATCGCGATCAGACGTGCTTGACCATCCGCTCCAGCGGGAAGCGGACCTTCTTCATTGCAGCGGTCGGATCGGTGATGCTGCGATAACCGGCGGTCGCCACGACTGTTGCGCCGTATCCCTGGGCCGTCAGCCCCAGGATCTGGTCGTACTTCGAGGCGTCAAAGCCTTCCATGGGGCAGGCGTCAACGCCGAGGTTGGCGCACGCGCTGAGGAAGAAACCCAACGCGATGTAGACCTGGCGCGAGGTCCATTCGTGCATGCTGCCGCCGCTGAGCGTGGCGGGGCTCGCGATCGAGCCGAGCATCATTTTCTTGTACCCTTCGAGCGCCGTCCCTGGGACGTTGCGCGTCTTGGAGATGTCCTCGACATACGCGTCGACATCCGCGGGCGTCACTTCGAGCTTGCGGCAGAGCACGATCAGGTGCGACGCGTCAGTGATCTGGGATTGATTCCAGCTCACAGCGCGGAGCGTCGCGCGAGTTTCGGGGTTGTTGACGACGACAAACCGCCAGGGCTGAAGGCCGTAGCTCGATGGGGAGAGCGTCGTGGCCTTCTCGATCGTGGTCCAAAGTTCAGGCGTGATCTTCTTCGTGGCGTCGAACGCCTTGGTCGCATACCGCCAGTGCAGGTTGTCCAGAAGATCAGAGGGGGCGATGGGTTTCATACGGCTGGTGACTCCGAAGTTCAATGGGGGAAGCTGGGCGATGGCATGAACACACGCGGCCATCAGTGACGCCGGGCCGCGATCGCGCATGACCCGCCAACGGGCTTGGGATGCCAAGGACGCCCATCGGTTTCAGATCATCGCGGGCGATCGGCGTGCAGGACTATACTCACAAGACACGAACAACGAGCACTTGCCGCCTGTTTCGTCCGAGATTTGCGTTTGCAAACGGAACCCTGCCGCGTGTGACCACGAACGGCCAAGGATTCCTTGCCCTTGAGCCGCTTTTCGGGATACTTCAACCATGAATCACCTCCGTTGTGTCGTCGGCATCGCTTTGGCGATCTCATTGTGTGTCGGCGGCGTCACCAGCGCGCTGGCGGCGAAGCCGTCGGGCGCGTGGAATGTGATTGAGGAGCTGCCGGCGGCGGTGCTTGAGGCACCGGCGTTCGCCCGACCGGAGCGGATGGCGGCGCTTGAAGTGAATCTGGGCGCGCTGGAGCGTCAGCTTCGCGCCGCCCCGATGGAGAACACGCCCGGCGCGGCGAGGCCGCTGGTGATTGATCTGCCGAACCCTGACGGCGGCTTTGATCAGTACGCGATCGTGCGGACGCAGGTGCTGCATCCGGAACTCGAAGCGGCGTTCCCGACGTTCCGCACGTTCTCCGGTCGGCGCGTTGGCAACGGGCGGATCTCTGTCCACCTGGACCTGACCGATCTTGGTGTTCGCGCCCAGTTCATCGGCCCCGATGCCTACTGGGCGTTTATCGATCCGGTGAGCAAGGGCGACACGACGCATCACGCGGCGTACTTCGCCAAGGACGTCGGCGGCCACGTCGGCGGGAAGTGTGAAGCTCACGATCACGAGGCGGCCGAGCCCCAAGAAGAAATGGTGTCGCCGGCGACCGCTGGCGCGCAGCTCCGCACCTATCGGATGGCCGTCGCGACGACCGGCGAGTTCACGCAGTTCTATGGCGGCTCGGTCTCCACGGGGCTCGCGGCGGTGACGACCGCGGTGAATCGCTTGAACCAGATCTTCGAGAACGAGTTCGCGATCCGCTTCCAGCTCATCGCCAACAACCAGAACTTCATCTTCACCAACTCGGGGTCTGATCCGTACAACAACGCCGACATCGGCGGGATGCTCGGCGAGAACGCCTCGACGCTCGCGCCGATCGCCAGCAGCTACGACATCGGCCACGTCTTTGGCACCGCCGGCGGCGGAGTCGCCAACCTGGGCGTTGTTTGCACCAGCAACAAGGCTCGCGGCGTAACGTCCAACTTCGGCCCCGTCTTCGGCGGTATCAATGCACCCGCTGAATCGCTGACGTTCGCACATGAGGTCGGCCACCAGTTCAACTCGCCGCACACGTGGAACGGGCTCGGCGGCAACTGCTCGACTTCGCAGTGGGGCACCACCACTGCGTCAGAGCCCGGCGCTGGCGTTTCGATCATGTCCTATGGCGGCATCTGCGACATCAGCCAGGAGTACCTGACAAACCCGTCGCGACTGCCGTTCTTCCACGCGGCGGCGGCGGCGAGGATCCTGCGGTTTGTTGAGGCCACCGCGATCTGCTGGGTGCCGACGGCGACCAACAACGCGATCCCGGTGATCACGGCGCTGCCCGCTCGAACGGTGCCGGCGAACACGCCGCTGCAGTTCGTCGCGACCGCGACGGATACCGACTCGACGGACCTGACGTATCAGTGGGAGCAGATGGATGTCGGCCCGCAGGTGTCGCTGGAGGTTGGCGATAATGGCACGTCGCCGCTGTTCCGCTCGTTTGGCCCGGAGACATCGCGGACGCGGACGATCCCGCGTCTGAGCGACCTGATCGCTGGCACAGTGGGGCTGGCCGATTCGCCCCCCAGCACCTCGCGCCTCATTCGCATGCGGTGCACCGTGAAGGACAACCGGCTGGGCGGCGGCGCTCAAGAGGACATGACGGTGAAGGTTCAGGTCTACGCCGGCGCTGGCCCGTTCCGCATCACGTTCCCGCAGGCGACGACGGACCGCATGGCGGGCAATTCGATCGTCCGCTGGGACACTGCGGGCACGAACTTGCCGCCGGTGTCCTGCGCGAATGTCCGCATTCTGCTTTCGCTGGACGGCGGCGCGAACTTCGACACCGAGCTCGCGGCGTCGGTGCCGAACACCGGCTCGGCGCTGGTCACACTCCCCAACGTCACCACCACGACCGCCCGGATCAAAATCGAGGCACTGGACAACTACTTCTTCGCGGTCACCAAATCGAACTTCCGCATCGAGGTGGGCAACAACGCCCCGGCGTTTGACCGCGCGACGGCGCTGCCGACGATCGCGGATATCTCCGGTAACGGCAATGCCAACGGCCTTGCCGACCCCGGCGAGTCGACGCTCGAGGTGTACTTGCCCATCCGCAATGTGACGAACCAGTTCGCCACGGCGGTCAGCGGCACGCTGACGTCGCTGACCTCGACGGTCGCGATCGTCAGTGGCGATTTCGTGCCGTACGGTAACGTCAATGCCTTCGCCACGCAGTCGAACGCCGGGCCGTTCATCATCAGTGTCTCGACGCTGCACCCCTGCGGCGACCCGATCAACCTGCGGCTCACGGTCGGCTCGCTGCTAACGCCGGACCGCAGCGTCATCGACTTCAGCATCCCCACCGGCTCGGCCCCGGTGCTCAGCGTGCCGTTGACGTTCCCCTACACCGGCCCGGCGGTGGACATCCCCGACGCCGATCCGATCGGCGTTGAGCTGCCGATCAACGTCAGCTCCACGGGGGCTGTCGGCGAGATTCGCGTGCTCATCGGCGGCGAACCGTGCAACGGCAACAGCAACCCGCTCAGCACGACCGTCGGTTTGAATCACGAGCGCATCGGGCACCTGCGGATGTCGCTGGTGTCGCCGCTGGGCACCGAGGTGCCGCTGATGAACTGCCCCGGCGGCTTCACGGGCATCCCGCCAGCGGGCGTGAACTCGGTGGTGATCTTCGGCGGCGTCTGGAGCAACTCGAGCAACAACCTCTGCGGCGTCACGTTCCAGAGCAGCCCGAACAACCCGCCGATT
>JAIEQQ010000591.1 GCA_019747615.1 Phycisphaerales bacterium | reverse complement strand
CCGCTGCGCCGACGCGGCGACGGTGGACGGACGTCAGCGCCGGCTGCGTTGTCGCCGGCATGTCGAGTTTCACACGATCTTCTCGGACGGGCAGATCGGCGGTTCAGCGCGATCCCCCGCATCGGTCGATGCGTAAGTACGCAGATGGCGCCGATTTTGTGTGATGGTGGAGTTCGACCGGCCCGAAGATTTTTGTTATCGTGGCTCAATGATCCGGTTTCTCGCCTCGTGACGAACGTCATTGGATGACACTGATTCTGAGCACGGACGCAGGTCCATAGGAGCGAGCAGATGGGCGACAGCAGTCGGACGGCGGGCTCCAGCACGCGGAGCGCAGGTTCGTCGCACTCTTCCCGGTTCGTCGCTGAGCAGGTCGCCAGCGCACGGGCACCACGAGGGGGAGGTGCGAGCGACCAGTCGTCGGCCAGCGCCTCGCCCTCAACGCCCGCGGCACCGTCCACCAAGCGAGCAACCGTCACCTCTGGCGAGAAGCCGGTCCGGCGCTTCGTGCTGGATACCAACGTGCTGCTGCACGATCCGAACTCGCTCTTTGTGTTTCAGGAGCACGAGGTCGTCATCCCGCTGGTGGTGATCGAAGAGCTGGACACCTTCAAGCGCGACTCGGGCGATCGCGGGCGCAACGCGCGCGAGGCCATCCGCCAGCTTGATCGCCTGCGCACCATGGGCCGCCTGACCGACGGCGTGCGCTGGGGCGATGCCTGCGAGCCGGGGAAGAAGTCCAACCGCGTGGGGCCCTCCGGCGTCATTCGGATCGATGTCGGGCTGCACGATCGCCCGCCGGTGCTGAGCGCTGACAAGCCGGACAATCGCATCATCGCCGTGGCGTATGACCTGCAACGCGCCGGCAGCCCGAACGTGGTCTTTGTCTCCAAAGACCTCAACGCGCGGCTCAAGGCCGACGCGCTGGGCCTGACCACCGAGGACTTCGAGAACTCTAAGGTCAACACCGACACGCTCTACACCGGGTTCATGACGCTCGATGTTGACGGCTCACTGATTGATGAGCTGTATCACGACCGAATGCTGCCGCTGGATCGCCTCAGCGATGCGCTGGCGATGGCGACGGGGCCGGAGGGCTCGCTCAGCACGCGCCAGGTCTACGCGAATCAGTTCGTGATCATGCGCGATCGCGAGGACGAGGGGCACACGGGCTTGGCGCGGCGGCTGGCGGATACGGATCATCTGATCCCCGTCACCGGCCCACGCAAGCCCGTCTTCGGCATCATGGCCCGCAACGTGCAGCAGACCATGGCGCTGGATCTGCTGATGGATGACGAGATCCGCATGGTCACGCTGCTGGGCTCCGCCGGCACGGGCAAGACCCTCGTCGCGGTCGCGGCGGGCATGGCCAAGGTCTTCACCGAAGAACGCTACGACAAGCTCCTGGTCGCAAGACCGATCATGCCCATGGGGCGCGACATCGGTTATCTGCCGGGTACAAAGGACGACAAGCTCGGCGCCTGGATGCAGCCGATCTTTGACAACCTCGGCTATCTGCTCTCGACACGCGGCGCGACCGTCGGCGGCCGCGGCGACAACCAGCACGCCGACAGCCTCTCGACCGAGCAACGCATCGAGAAGCTCATCGCCGGCGGGCAAGTCGTGCTCGAGCCGCTGACGTATATCCGCGGGCGCTCGATCCCGCACCAGTTCATGATCGTCGATGAGGCCCAGAATCTGACGCCGCACGAGGTGAAGACGATCATCAGCCGCATCGGCGACGGCACGAAGATCATCCTCACCGGCGACATCGGCCAGATCGACAACCCGTATCTGGACGAAGCGTCCAACGGCCTGTCATACGCCATCGAGAAGATGAAGGGCCTTCGCATCGTCGGGCACTGCACGCTGACCAAGAGTGAGCGATCGGAGCTTGCGAGCCTGGCGGCGAGTCTTCTATAACGTTGACACGTTCATGGAGTTACCCGCCCATTTCGTGGGGATTCACGCAGTTAACTAGTTCATTCAGTTTGCTCTTGACGGTGCTCGTACGATCTGATAAGCTGCTGACAGTCAACTTTCACAAGGACGGAACAGTGCCCCATGCCCCATGCCCCATGCCCTCGGAAGTCTAACGCGCCGTTACTTTTGAGCACCCCGCTTTGGGCGCTCGCGTTCTTGGCGATGGTGGCGGTCGCCGCCCCGGCGGGGTGGGCGGATGTGTTCAGGGTGTCGCCTGTTTCGATTCGCGAAGGGAACTGGACGTACCGGGCGATCTATCAGAGTGATGCAGAGCCGAATCGAGTTCGGGCGATCGTAGCGATCGCGGACCCCGACACCGTGATCGGCAACAGCATCAATGTCGTCTGTTATGACCGTTCGGACGAGGTGCAAGAGAACCCGCTCCTTGTGTCGTGGACATCAAGAGCGTGGTCAGCGGCGAACGTTGGCGACGTGCTGACACGGATTCGGGCGAACCTTGATTGGCCCGAAGAAGATGACGGACTCTGGGAACTGCCAACTGTTGGTAGCGGCGGGCAAGTGATCGCCGATGGCCGCCCGTTCGATAAGGGGCTTTACCTTGACGACCCGTTCTACGCGGCCCTAGTGGGCACGCCGTCAGGTGATGACATAGTCGCATGGCTCGCGGAGATTGGATATCCGGCTGCGAAGTTGCCGACGGAGCGGGTGAGTGAGGCGGATTCGGCGTCTAAGTACATCGAGTTAAATGCGATCTCAAGTGGAATCGAGCTTTATATCCGAACGGGTGACGAGCTGGATTCATTCTTGCTGGCAAAGACACTTCGCGAACCCTCTGGATACAACGTTCCTTATTACATACCTGCAGCCGCTCAATGCTTCCGGAAATGGACTTATGCGACGAAAGTGCTGGCGGGCGCTACGAGTTGTTCCGCCTGGACTACTTCACCAAATATTATAACAATCGGTGAGATAGTGACTCTGTCAACAACGTCAAGCACATGTTATGCACAGACATGTGTCGAATGGCAGAGTCGCTATGTTCTCTGGACGAACGTTTGCACGAATGCGACTGGTTACTACTATGAATATCAATGGTCAAGCTACAGGATGCAATGTTGCGTTTCGGGAATTGGTGCTCCGCCCCCCCCACTGCCTTGTGTCCCGACGCGAACCGAGATCGACGATTCTGGTTGGAAAATCACGCCTCCGTTAGCGCCCGATGGGACGCCGCCTCCGGCGACGCTTCCGCCGCAAACTACGAGACCGATTCCGCCGGAGCGCTCATTTTGACGTTGGCCTGCACTGGAAAGCAAACCACACTCCGGCGCCGGGCGTGGGTGGCTGTTTGGTGCGGCTGGCTGGCGACCACGGCAGTTCTCGGTATGTACGGTGCGTTCGCGTATGGCTGGAACCCGCCATCCACGAACATCAACGATCGATGGACTGCGTGGATGAAGCCTCGCGAGATTCAAGGGCGTTACTGGATTTCTTCGATCGGAGAAGGGCTCGGTATCACCCAGGTCTCCGCCGAGCTCGTTGCGCTGAGCGAGAGTGATCGCGTGGCCGATTTCAAGCCGCTTTGGTTCGGCATTCATCCAACTTACTGGAGTTTCGCGGCTCGGAGGTACGAGGCGCCGGGAACGCTCGCGGAGCACACATTGCTCACAGAGCACGCCATCGGCTGGCCATTCCGTGCCGTCGGTGTTCGGGCGATCAACGAGCCTATTGGCTCCATGCCGGTGCCGCCGAATGCGCCGCCCGGAACGATGCCAGCGCGCCGCTATCCTACCGGCGAGGCCAAAGTGTTCGTCATTTGGCCCGGGCTGATCGTGAACCTGTTTGCAGGCCCGGCGGTGGTCTGGGGCTCGCTTCGGGCTTGGGACTGGTTCCTGCGCTGGATTGCGATCGGCCGCGTCTCCCGTGGCCTGTGCGGAATCTGCGGCCATTCGCGGGAGGGCCTTGCTGAGACGACGACATGTCCGGAGTGCGGAGCCTCGCCCGCGATCACGGCTCGGACCCGAACAGAGATGCGAACACAACACAAACATTGAGGTGAATGCCTGTTCCAACGGGAAAAAACCCAGTTGTCGCACGAAGTTCTCGGAAGATGAACGAATTGGGCGTTGCCATTTTGTGAGAACAGGGCATGATAAAGGGGTCTGTCCCGAGGTTTGGGTCGGCTGCGTGATGGTTCTGATCCGGCGTGTAATTCCGAATCAGTGATTGCAGAGCGTGGCGGGCTTGGGCCCGAGGCGTCTTCGTTCATCGCGGCAACCGCCGCGCAGTCCGCGTGGCTAGCGCTGCGCCTTTGAGAGAGCCCCACATGCCCACTGCCCACACCGCCTCGAACCGTTTGACCCCCGTCAAGAACTTTGTCTCGCCCAGTCGCGCGCGGCGATTCGCTCGGATCGCCATGCCGCTGGCGGTGTTGATCGCCACCGCCGGTGCCCTCGGCGGCGCCCCGGCCCCGGTCGAGTACTCCTTCAAGGTCATCGCGCGAAGCAAGACCCAGACCGCTCAGCCCAACGCGATCGGTATCCCGAACAACACGCAGCTCTCAGCGAACTTCGCCATTGACGATCAGGGCAACGCGATCGTGCGATATCAGGGCCTCTTCGGCGGCGACGGCGTTGTGCGGTACTCGGCGGCGGACAACTCGGTGATCACGCTGGCGACCACGGTCGATGGTGACCTGGCCGAGGTTGACGCTCGCGACGGCGTGTTCGCGACGCGAGATTTCTTCGGCGTCATCCGGACGTATGAGCTGAACGGCGCGAGCCGCAACACCTTTTCACTTGGCGGCCCGGCGGGCACCACGGGCTCGATCAACAACGTCCGCCTCGCCGACAACGGCCGCGTCGCGTATCGCGCACAGGCCGGCAACGATGTGAAGTACATCCTCGACGAGTTCACTGCGACACCGCCGAGCACGCGGTCTCAGTTCACCTACCTGACGGCGGCGGCTCCGATCACGTTCATGTACAGCCCGACGGTCAACGGCTCGGGCCAGCTCGCGGCGCGCATCGACGCGACCACCGGCCCCAGCAGTTTCGGCCAGATACGGCGTTACAACGCCCCGCCGCAGACCGGCTTTGTCACGACGATCGATCTTGCGGGCAACGCGACGTTCAACTCGATCTCGCAGTTGCTGGACATGAACGACGGGGGCCAGATCGCGTACTACGCCCGCCTGACGGGCACGCCGACCCTGAACCTGTATCGCACCGCGACCAACGGCGTGACGCGGACGCTGATCGCCAACCCCACGATCAGCCCGCTGACGACCAGCGAGTTTGCCAACTTCCCGCCGGCGATCAGCGAGACGGGGCTTGTGGCGTTCCGCGCACGGGACTTCAACGGCCAGGCCATCTACCTCGGCGACGGCGCATCACTCAACAAGATCATCGGCAACGGCGACACGATCACGACCAACATCGGCGCGCTGAATATCGCCGCGTCGACCGTCTTCACCGGCGGCGTGCGCATCAACAGCCGCGACCAGGTGCTGTTCATCGCGAGGCTGAGCGATGGTTCGGACGCGCTGATCATCGCCAGCCCGCCGGCGCCGCGCTGCTCGCCGGCGGACATCGCCAACGACGACGGCAGCGCGCTGCCGCCGATCGGCCAGCTGGGCGTGAACAACGGCGTGACCGAGGGCGATTACAACCTGTTCTTCGCCAACTTCTTTGATGCTAACGCGATCACCGACATCGCCAACGACGACGGCTCGCCCTTGCCGCCGTTCGGCCAGCTCACGACGAACAACGGCGTCACCGAAGCCGATTACAACCTGTTCTTCAGCATCTTCTTTGACGGCTGCTCGAACTGAGGCTGGCCGGAGACCCCGTTCGCGAGCGCATCACACAATCGAACATCAACAGCGGTCGCTCGCACATGCGAGCGACCGTTTTCATTCCGGCAAGACCGAAGAGCACGCGACTCCGTGGTTCTCCCCTGGCCGCGCGGCTCGCTAGTCGTCCGCGACCAAGAAGAAGATGATGCAAGAAACGGCGCTGAACGCGAATGTGCCGAGCACCAACGTCCAG
>JAIEQQ010000121.1 GCA_019747615.1 Phycisphaerales bacterium | reverse complement strand
ACATCCTCCAGTCGCGCGCGTTCCAGATCTCCTTGGCCGATGGCAGCCGCGAGGGCACCCGGGAACACGCCGTGCGCAAGTGGATGGAAGACCAGTGGAACAACTGGGCCCAGGCGCTGGGCCTCGCTCGTCGCGAGTTCCCGCGCGGCATGACCGCCGCCGTCATCCTCATCGAGCTCGATACCCGCGCCACCCTCGGCCGGACCACAACCCTCTGGTGGGTCGATCTCCCCTCAGACCCCTTCGCCTCTCGCTGGGGCAACGCCCACGTCGTTCGCGCCCGCATCGATCAACTCACCACAACCAACGATCCGGCCACCGGCTCGCCTCTGCTGCCGCCGGCGGACATCGTCATCGGTGACTTCAACACGCCACGCGGCTCAGCATCGCTCAATGTCATCACCGGCTCGCTCCCGCACGCCTTTGATCTGGCCGGCTGGGGCGACGCGCGCAGCTTCCCGCGAACGTACCCGATCATCCACGTTGATCACGCCTTCGTCGGCCCGCGCTTGAGCGTCGACCAGTACGAACTCATCCGCCCGAGCCTCGGCGATCACTGGTTGCAGTCGATCTCGCTACGCGCCAAATAGGCCGCTGGCAAACTTCAGATCCGAAGGATCTTCCGCGCCGGGCCAGCCAGACGAACCGGCATCACGCTCACCGCATCGCGCACCGGCCCCGCCGCGAGCAGCCGCAGCCCCGCCGCAGCAAGCACCGCGAACGTGCCGCCGACCAGCACCGCCCGCAGCGCCTCGAACATCATCCGCGGCTCATCCTTGATCGTGACCGTGGCGGTGATCAGCGACTTGGCCAGCGGCGTAAAGGCGTATCGATCCAACACCAGCACCAGCGCGCCGACAACGGCGCAGATGAGCATCGGGCGCATCACCGCGTCCAGCGTCCGGCGTCGCGAGATCTCCGCCTGCTTCAGCGTCTTGATGATCAGGTGCAGCGCCGTGATCGAGACGAGCGTCGAGATCGCCGCCGCGATCACGATCACCGAGTCGGCGATGATCGCGCCGATGACCGCGCCGCCCGCCGCCGCGATCGCGATCTGACCCCAGACCGCGAACGACGACGCGAACCAACCGCGCGATTGCGCCAGCGGGATCGTGACCGTCGCCACCGCGTTCCGCAGCACGAACGCCGGCACCAGGATCATGATCGCGATGGCCGCCTCGTCCCACTTTGAGGCCCAGATCAGCCGCGAGATCGCCGGGAAGACCAGCGCCACCGCGAACGTCGTCGGCACCGCCAGCAGCATGATCAGGATGAGGACGCGCAAGGCCGCGTTCGCCTGGCGCACCGGCTCGTCGCGCATCCGCGACAGCACCGGCAGCATCACCGGGATCAGGCTCTGGGCGAGCACGCCCTCCAGCGCCAGCAGGATCGAGATCGCAAAGAAGAGCGAGCCGGTGACTTCCAGCGCCGTCTCGGCGGAGAGGAACGGCGAAGCGCACACCGCGAACCCGTGGTTGGCAATACCCGCCGCTAGCGACGCTAGCACGATCCACTTGCTGCTCTTGATGATCTTCAGCCACATCTCGCGGTTGGCCTTGCGCTTCCAGGCTTTCTCGGTCGTCGTGAGGAACAGGAAGATGTTGTCGGCGATCGGCAGCAGGATCACCGGCATGATGTACCCCACCGGCCCCCAGCCCGCCAGCGCAAAGGCGATCTGCCCGCCGTAGCGGATCACGCTCGTCATCATCGATTGGATCGACAGCGCCGTGAATCGCAGATCGATCTTCAGCTTCGCCAGACGCGTCGTCGTCGGTGAGTTCAGCGGCACCGCGATCGCGAGAATCCACATCAGCGTCGTCAGGTCCGTCACGCTCTCGATCTTGCCCTGAGCGAACAAGTACCTCGCCGCGATCTCACCGGTGATGCCGATCGCCGCCGCCAGGAACAGGTTGATCCAGAACACCAGCCAATAACACGGCCCCGCGATCTTGTCGAAGTCCTTCTGGTTCGCGATGAGATAATCGTGAACACCACCATCGCGGAAGGTCTGGATGAACATCGCGATCGACAGCGCGATCGAAACCAGACCGAAATCCCCCTTCTCCAGCAAACCACCCATCACCACCACGGCGCCAAGCTGCAGCAGGCGCCCGACGCCGATGTTCATCAGCATGAGCGCAAAGCCGCGCATCGCCGACCGGCCGAGCGCCTCGGTGCCGCCTGATGCCGGCTGAGCCGCCCCCTCACTCGGCCCGACCTGCACAGTCTCAATTGGAATCTGCAACGGATCCACCGGACCCTCAGGGTCCGGCGAGATCGACAGAGGCGGGCTGTCTGGTGCGCCTTCACCCGCCAAGGGCTTGCGGGCGTCGGCGGGTTCTGGAGGCGTGGGATTCAAGCTCATGGCCCTACGCCAGCACCCGGCGCGGTGGTTCGATCCGACGCGCCGATGCGCCGAACAAAATCACCGAAGATCGAACGGTCTTCATCGGTCATCGGGGCCGCGGCTTTCAAGACGTTCTGCCGAATCCGCCCCGGATTCGACGACGCGAACAGCACCGGCCCGGCCCGATTCGCCGCCAGCGCATCGCGCAGCATCAGCCCGGCGATCTCCGAGGCGTCAGTCAAATCCACGCCCAGCCGCTCTGCCGCCGCCCGCGTCCGCGCCGGATCCCCCTTGGCCCGCTCCGCGACCGCTTTGGCGTCCTTCACAACGCTGAAGTTGATCACGCCGCGGCTCTCAACGTTCGCCAGACGGCCAATGTTCGGCTCCAGCGTGTTGCTATCAAACTGCATGACGCGATACGCGCCGGGCCACAGCGCCGCATCGCCCTTGAGCTTCGCGAAGGCGGTCGCGGTGCCAAAGGCCCGCACCCGCCCGCGCCGAACCTCTTCGTTCAAGAGGGCGATCAGGTCTTCGCGATTGGCGTCTGAAAGCTCGCACTCGTGCAGGAGCAGCAGATCGACGTGGTCGGTGTTCAGTTCTCGCAGCGAGGTCTCAAAGCTCCGCGCCGCGTCGGCAGGATCAAACATGCCGCGCTGAACGCTCGACGCAGTCGCCCGGCGCGCAAGCTTCCGAACGATCGAGCTCTTCTGGGCCATCCATCGCGCGAAGCTGATGAGCTTGCGCACGCCACCGCCACCACCGCCGCCGCCCGGAATCGACGGCGGATTCAAGCCGAACTTCGTGGCGATCGTCACCCGATCGCGCTTGCCCTGAATGAACTTGCCAAGGATGCCCTCGGCCTGCCCGAAGCCGTACAAACGGGCAACATCAAAGTGCGTGATCCCCGAATCCAGTGCCGCACTGAGCGTCTCGATCGCTTTGTCCACCGAGCCATGGGACGTCAGGCCGACGCATCCAAATCCCAGCGCCGAGGTCTCAACGTCCGTGTTTCGAATGGTCAGGCGTCGCATGGTGGTTCAGAAAGGGCCCGCAGTCGTCGATCAAGGATCACTCAACGTTCATTGTCAGAGTCTTGAACTTCGGGCGACAGCATACACCGTGCTCGGGCACCAATACACACCTCACATCGGGTCTCATCGGGCATTTCAACCCATTCTTCACACCCGTGCGCCCCCACAATGCCAAGCGTCGCTATCCTGTACCTCGGCGCACACGCGCCATGCCCCCGCGAATTGAGGAGTCCGGTCATGCCGCTGCCGACATCGTTCTATAACTTCCGTCGCTGGGCGCTGCGGACGTTCGTTCCCGAGTCATACTGGCCGGAGTTCGTGGTCCTGAACGGGGTCAAGATCCAGCTCCGGAACACGCCGTACAGCTTCGGCGTTCGCTCGATTCTCCGCGACAACACGTACGAGATCGCCGAGCGCACACTCATCGTCGAGCTGGCGCGTCCGGGGATGCAGGTTTTGGAGCTGGGCGGGTCGATCGGCATCATCGCCGCAGTCGTCGCCCAGTGCGTCGGCCCGACGGGCCGGGTGGTGTCGGTCGAGGCGTCGCCGAAGCTCACGAGCTTTTCCAAGACCTGGCTCGAGAACGGCCGGCCCATCAAGGTTCTCACCGGGTACGCGTTCCCGGTCTGGAACCTCCCCGCTGAGCTGAACATCAGGGGATTCACCGGCGGCGAAGTCTCGCTCGGCGGCCGCGTCGAGTTCTCGTTCGACCAGCAGGCGAGCGCCGGCGGTGCCGTCGCGACCGCGGCCCCCCGGACGGCCAACCCCGCAGAGCCCCGCAGTTACGACCTCTCAACGATATGTGCCGAGCAGGGCATCCAGCCTGAGATGCTGATCATGGACATCGAGGGGAGCGAGGAGATCCTGATGAAGTACCCGGGCAAGTTCCCGGCGTTTATCAAGACCGTCATCGTCGAGCTGCACCCGTGGATGTACAAGGACGGCGAGCGCGATCAGCAGCGCATCATCGAGGCCATCGAGCGCGAGGGCTTTACGATGACGCGTCGGGTCAAGCACAACTGGCTCTTCCAGCGCTAAGTCCCCGGGACCACAGCGATCGCACCCCGCCACCGCTCCCGCCAGGACCCATTGTGTCACAGCCCGTGCCCGCGCCCGTGCCACCGCTCGCGCACCAGATACGCGGACTTTGTCGTTCGCTGGCCCTAAACTTGGCCCATGCAACTCGACTCCAAGCGCATCATCGTCACCGGCGGCGCCGGATTCCTCGGCAAGGCCCTCGTTCGCCAGCTCAAGAACGCCGGCGTCTCGGACGCCAACATCTTCATCCCGCGCCGCAAGGACTTTGACCTCACGCGCGAGGCCGACGTCGCACGCCTCTATCGCGACGCCTTCCCCGGCAAGAAAGTCGACCTCGTCTTCCACCTCGCCGCCGAGGTCGGCGGCATCGGCGCCAACCGCAAAAACCCCGGGCGTTACTTCTTCGCCAACATGGCCATGGCGCTCCACCTCATCGAACTCGCTCGCGCCGACGGCCTCGTCGAACGCGACGGCAAGTTCATCCAGGTCGGCACCATCTGCGCCTACCCGAAGTTCACGCCCGTCCCCTTCACCGAGTCCGAGCTCTGGAACGGCTACCCCGAAGAGACCAACGCGCCCTACGGCGTCGCGAAAAAGGCCGCGTGGCAGATGCTCGACGCGTACAAGCTCCAGTACGGCCTGAAGTCCTCCTATCTCCTGCCCGTCAACCTCTACGGCCCACAAGACAACTTTGACCTCGAATCCTCGCACGTCATCCCCGCGCTCATCCGCAAGTGCGTTGAAGCCAAAGACCGGGGCGACAAAGAGATCGTCTGCTGGGGCACCGGCTCCGCATCGCGCGAGTTCCTCTACTCCGAAGACGCCGCGGCGGGCATCCTCCGCGCCGCCCAAATCATCGACGACCCCACGCCGATCAACCTCGGCGCCGGCTTTGAGATCAAGATCAAGGACCTCGTCGAACTCATCGTCCGCCTCACCGGCTTCCAAGGCGGCATCACCTGGGACCACACCAAGCCCGACGGCCAGCCCCGCCGCTGCCTGAACGTGGACCTCGCCGACAAGCTCCTGGGCTGGAAGTCCAAGGTCGGCTTCGAAGAGGGCCTGCGCCAGACGATCGAGTGGTATCGCAAGAACCCGAGCAAGTGATCGCGCCGGAAACTATCGGACCTTGTGACACGCGCGGCGATCGCCGATGTCTTCCATACTCAAATGGTGGGCACCGGCTTCAATCTCGGCGGCGCACGCGCGACAACCCAGCTCGGCCAGTCCCAGCGCAGCCTCGGCCAGATCATCGAGCGCCTGGCCACCGGTAAGCGCATCAACCGCGGCGCCGACGACCCCGCCGGCCTGATCGCCAGCGAGAACCTCATCAACAAAGAGGTCGAGCTGACCAAGCAGATCGAGAGCGTCACGCGCCGCCAATACCAATACGGCGCGACCGAGGGCGGTCTCTCGGTGATCAGCGACCTGCTCACCTCGCTCAACGGTCTCGTCGTCCGCGGCGGCGATCGCTCCACCCTTAGCACCGCCGAACGCGAGTCACTGCAGGTCGAGGCCAACTCGATCATCCAGACCATTGACTACCTCGCCGGCACCG
>JAIEQQ010000412.1 GCA_019747615.1 Phycisphaerales bacterium | reverse complement strand
GACCGCGACTTCCGGCGGCAGATCAAGACCGCTCTCGGCGACGAGGGCCGAGGGCTCGATCTCGGCGATGGGCGCGTGGACGTCTTGGTAGATGATCCACAGGAGGAAGACCACCGGCGGGATCATCGCCAGGCGCGGCTCGTACCCGAACGCGAGCGTGCCGAGGCCGGCGCCGAGGGCGAAGGAGCCGACGATGGAGCCCAGCAGGACGATGCGCGCGCCGGGGCTCTTGTGAAGGGCGCTGGCGAGGTCGGCGAAGCGACGGCGCTTCAGGTCGGAGCGTCGATCGGCGAGCCAGAAGAAGAACTGGACGAGCTCGGTGCCGAGATCTGTCAGGACGCCGGTGACGTGCGTGGTGCGGACGACGCCGCTGGAGATGCGTGTGATGGTGGCGTTTTGCAGGCCCATGGCGCACGCGGCGAGGCCGAGCATGAGCGAGAGGAAGAAGCCGGGCTCGGTGGTGGGGCCGCGGAGCTCGAGGCCGAGCGCGACCATCGCGAGCATGACGGCCTGCAGAGCCATGGGCAGGACGTAGACGGATTCCCAGGCCCGGCGGCGTGCGGTCTCGGTGGCGGCGGCGCTGATCATGGCCCCGAAGGTGAACGCGAGCAGGAGGAAGAGGGCCGCGAGTGCTTGCTCCCACTTGGCCAGGGCGAGGTACTCACCGAAGAGGCTGGTGGTGCCGCTGGCGTGGCTGGTGACGCTGCCGAAGGCGAGGATGGTCAGGACGTTGGTGTAGCCGGCGACCCACGCGAGCGTGATCGCGAGGCGTGCCTGCTGCGTGAAGGAGTGTGCTTGGGCGACGAACATGGGGAGGGGCGGCAATCGGGAATCGGCAATCGGCAATCGTGCCAGACACAAACGGACGCAGGCGCGTTGCGGGGCCACACCGGTGGCCGCGAGCCTGCCTTGTTGTATTCACCCGATTGCCGGCTGCCGATTCCCGATTGCCGATTTGTGATTGCGATTGCCGTCGAAAAGCCCTCAGCGCGAGTTGGCGATGAAGAGCGCGATCACCCCGATCACGATCAGGCCCGCCAGCACCGCGAGCGTGATTTTGATCCAGGAGTACGGGCGATCGCCGACGACTTGGCCGGAGCGGGCGTTGACGATGAAGCGGTAGCTCTTGCCGCGATAGCGGTAGGCGGCGATCCAGATGGGCAGCAGCACGTGCTTGAAGGTGATGGCCGAGTACTGCGGGTGCATGGAGGTGATCTGCTGATGATCGCCGCCGATGTCGGCTTCGATCGTGCGTTTGATCCATTCGACCATGATGGTGATCGCGCGAGAGAAGCCCTCGGGCAGGTCGATGGTGTAGCTCTCGGCGCGAAAGCCCGAGAGGAAGCGATCGTCGTAGGGCGTGAGGTTTTGCAGATCCCACTCGTTGAGCTTCGAGAGCATCTCGCCCGGGACTGACGCGCTGGCGGGGACGAGGACATCGTCGAAATGACTGAAGACTTGGCCGCTGACGCTGGTCCAGCGTGTGCGGCGGACTTGGCGGGTGCGCATCTGCGAGCGGCCGTTGACGGTGACGGAGTAGGTCTCGGTGGTCCAGTAGTCGTCGCCGCGCTGGCCGGTGTAGGGTGTGTTGGCGTCGGCGTCGTAGGTCCCGTAGGGGAGGTCGCAGCCGGCGAGGCGTCCATCGACCGCGGCGGCTCGCTTGAGGTCGCGGGGGGCGAACCAGCGAGCGCTGAGCCAAGTCTGGAACATTTCGCGGGCTTGCTTGTCGGTGATGTGGAACGGCAGGAGCGAGCGCGGGCGGATGAGCTTGCGCGTGTGGCCGGTGGCGACGATGGGGGTGCCGCAGAAGTCACAGTTCTGGCTGGTGACGTTGGGCTTCATCGGCAGGTCGGCGCCGCAGGCGTCGCAGTGGACGACGATGCGGTCTTCGGTTTCCTGCGAGCCCTGCATCTCGTGCAGGTGGGCCTTGAAGTCGAGCTCTTCGATCACCTCGGTCTTGGCATCAAACTCGTTGACTGCGCCGCAGAACCGGCACGTCAGCGCGTGGGCACCGGGCTCGAAGACCAGCTTCGCGCCGCAGGATTTGCAGGGGAAGGTGTTGTGCAATGGCGTGCCAGCGGCCGGCGCGCGGACAGCGGGCGATTGAGCATCGCCCGACGCTTGGGGATTCGACGTGTTCGGAGTGTCCTGCGTGTCCACTTGAAGTCAGATCAAGCGCTCATCGCGACGCGGTGGTATGGGCGTGAACTTGCGGTGTGGCGGTGTGGCCGTGATGAAGTGGCAGAGTGGCAGAGTGGCGAAGTGGCAGAACTCCGTTACGTCTCCTTCAACTTGGCATCGGCGGCGGTCCGCCGAGGATGCTCGCGAACTCCGGTACCTGCCCCGCAGCGGCCCACGCCGCCATGCCCTGCTTCCACACCAGCGACTGCGGCGTGATCTGACCCGAACGCGCCATGCCCGACAGCGTCGCCATGTCAAAGGGCCCGGCCTGCTGGCCGTTGATGCCGACCCAGTAGCTCGCCGCTTGGGGCATCGGGGGAGGTGCCGCGCCACCGCCGGGTGCGCCGGTGGGGTTGAGCGGGTTGAAGTTGCCATCGCCCCGCGGCTGCGTCTGCCCGCCGATGTTCTGGGCCATGACCATGCCGAGGCCCATGCCCATTCCCTGGCCGGCCATGCCCGGGTTCTTCGCGGCCTGCTCCATCGCGTTCGCAGCTTGGAACTGGCTGAACGCGTTGAGGTTGCCGATGATGCCCATGCTCGATCGCTTGTCCAGCGCCGCCTCGACTTCCGGCGGCAGACTGATGTTCTCGATGAGGAGCTTCGTGAGCTCCAGGCCGTAGCCGGTGAACTCCGGTCGGATGGTGCCGCCGATGAGGTCGCCCAGCTCGCTCTGGTTACCGGCCAGGTCGAGCATGGGGATCTTGCTCTCGCCGAGCGTGTCGCTGAAGCGGCTGACGATGATGTTGCGGAGCTGCTCGTTGATGCCGTCGATCGTGAAGCGCCCGTTGGTGCCGGCGATCTGCTTGACGAACTCGGCGGGATCGCTGACACGAATCGCGTAGGTGCCGAACGCGCGCAGGCGGATGGGCCCAAACTCCGGGTCGCGGCGCATGATGGGGTTCATCGTGCCCCACTTCAGGTCGGTGAACTGCTTGGTGCTGACGAAGTAGACCTCGGCCTTGAAGGGCGATTCGAAGCCGTACTTCCAGCCCTTGAGTGTCGAGAGGATCGGCAGGTTCGCCGTCGCCAGCGTGTGCGTGCCGGGGCCGAAGACATCGGCGATCTGCCCCTCGTTCACAAACACCGCGGCTTGGCTGGGCCGCACCACGAGCTTCGCGCCGTTCTTGATCTCGTTGTTGTGCCGCTCAAAGCGATGGACGATCGTGTCGCCGCTCTCATCCAGAAACTGGACGATGTCGATGAGTTCGCCGGTGAGTTTCTTCCAGATGTCCATGTGGGGGCTCCAGTGTGCCGCGAGTGGGGAGGCTGCGGGCACCGGAGTTTATCACATGTGCGCAGTGGGGCGGGCGTCTGGCCTGCCTGTCCTGTGCGTCCGGCAGCGCGGCGGGAAGGCAGGCGGGACGCCTGCCCCACACTTTCCACTCAAGCCCCCTGACCAACAAATCACCCGCGACCGGGTGAGGTGCGGCGACGGACGCGCTTGGGCCCGCCGCGTTCCTTGGGCTTGCGCGTCGGGTCTGCGCGAGCGCCCTTGCGGCGTGGTTGCGGCTGCTTCTTGGCGCGACGCGAAAGCGCCGGCCCCGCGGCTTTACCCGACGGCTTCGCGCGCGGTTTCCCGCCGCCGACGGCTGGGCCGTCTTCAGCGCCCTCGTCATCGCCGTCATCGATGTCCGTCTCGTCCACGGCGCCGCCCTCGAACATCGCCTCGATTTCCTCGGCGGTGAATCGATCGGGCGTGAGCGACGGCGAATCGTCGGTGTTGAACATCCGGATCTCGCCGGATTCGACCTCTTGCTTGAGGCGGTCTTCGACGTTCTTGTCGAGGTCCTCGTCCTTCTTGCGGCCGCGGATGAGGAGCTTGATCGGCACTTCGGGGAAGGGCAGCTCTTCGCGGAAGCGGTTGAGCAGGAAGCGCTGGTAGTTCGCGGTGAAGAGCTCGGGGCGGTTGACGACGCAGACGATCGTGGGCGGCGAGGTGCTGACCTGCGCGGCGTAGAGCACCTTGGCGAACGTGCCGAGCTTGTTGGCCGGGCCTTGGCGCGTGAGGATCTTGCGGACGAGGCGGTTGAGCTTGCCGGTCGTCGTGCGATCGCGAGATTGCTCCATGAGCTCGAAGCTCAGGTTGATCGTGTCTTTGACGTTCAGCCCGCTCTCGGCGGAGATGAAGGAGATGGGGGCGTACCAGAGGCCGCGGAGTTCGGCGCGGATGTACTCCTCGTATGCCTCGGGCGTGACCTTGGCGCCGCGTTTCGCTTTGCGGCCGCGACCGCCGGACATGACGCGCCCTTGGGCCAGGTCCCACTTGTTCACGACGATGACGCAGGGCTTGAAGCTCTGGGCGATCGCGTGGGCGACGTGTTCATCGACCTGGCTGATGGGGTCGGTCGCGTCGATGAGGAGCATCGCGACATCGCAGCGCTCGATGGCGAGCTGCATGCGGTCTAGCGCGTACCACTCGACGCGGTCTTGGAAGCTTTTCTTCTTGCGAAGACCTGCGGTGTCGATCGCGACGAACGAGCGGCCCTCGATCTCGAAGCGGACGTCGATGGCGTCGCGCGTTGTGCCGGCGATCTCGCTGACGATGACGCGTTCCTCGCCGGCGAGCTTGTTGACCAGCGTGCTCTTGCCGGCGTTGCGCTTGCCGACGATCGCGAGCATCATTTCGGGCGGTGCGGTTTGCTCGACTTCGGAGCTGCGCTTGCGGCCGCGGGTGCGGGTGCGGGCGCTGGTCTTGTTGCGCTCGTGCAGGAGCAGCGAGACGCGCTCGTAGAGCGTCTCGACGAACTCGCGACGGCGATAGTTGTTCTTGGCGCTGACCAGCAGCGGCTCGCCGAAGCCCAGGCCGCTGGCCTCCAGCGCGTGCATCTCCCAGCGCGGGCCGTCCACCTTATTGGCGACCATGGTGACCTTGGCCGGTGCGCCGTGGCTCTCTTGGCCCATGCCTCCCTCGCGCAGGAGCTTGGCGACGACTTCGTCCTGAGCGGTGACGCCGGCCTGCGCATCGATGACGAAAAGGATGACGTCCGCCGATTCGATCGCGCGGGCGATCTGCTTCTCGATGTCGTCGGTGAGGGCCGAGAGGTCCTTGCCGGCGTTGTCGATCTGGCGGCCCTCGGCGGTGTAGACGCCGTAGCCGCCGGTATCGATGAACTCGGCTTTGAGGCGTGGGGCGCTGGGGTCCTCGCCTTCGAGATCAACGATGGCCATCACGCGATCGCGCGTGACGCCGGGCGTCGGGTCCACGATCGAGACGCGGCGAGACGCGATCATGTTCATGAGCGAAGACTTGCCGACGTTCGGTCGGCCCACGATGGCGAGGCGAGGGAGCATAAGAGGACAGCATAGGGGGCATCGCACGCCCACCGGCTTGCAACCTCATCCTTGCGATTCTCTCAGCGCGGCATCGGCGACGGGGCGGGGACGCCCGGCATGTTTGGCGGGGGCTGTGTCGGGGTGCCACGCTTGACGTTGCCGCGGGCCTGGACGAAGAGCTCGCGGAGGCTCTCGCGGCCCTTGAAATCGATGTTGCGCTGATTCGCGATGCGGTAGAGCATCAGGTCTTCGCGGCGCTGGTCGATGAGCACGAGAACATCCTCGGTGCCGATGTCGGTGGCCAGGAGCGAAACCTCGCTCGGGCCGCCCTGATTGACGCTCTGGGCGATCGCGGCGGATTCCAGCACGCGAGCCGAAACATCTCGCCCGGCGATCTGCGAGAGCACGAGGCCGGCAAGGACGGCGGCCGAGGCGATGAGCGCGAGCGTGCCGGCGGTCTGTGTG
>JAIEQQ010000318.1 GCA_019747615.1 Phycisphaerales bacterium | reverse complement strand
CGCGGCTGGGTTCCGGGAGTTCTCGCTGACCCCGACGCGCCTGGTGACGCTGCCGCTGAACAAGCCGGCACGCATGCTGGCGATGCTCACCGACGCGCCGCCGGCGCTGGTCGAGATCCAGAAGCGGCTGGCGCAGCGCCTGGTGACGGTCGAAGATCGGAAGCGAGCGTTCCTCCCGCATTTCACGCTGGCGCGGTACGACATCCAGCGGCCCGCGCCGAGCATTGATCGGGAGGTTCAATCTAATGCGGGCTCGTTTGCGATCCCCGCCGTGCGACTCATGTCGAGCCACCTCGGCCCGGCGGGCGTTGTACACCGGCTGGAGCACGAGCGGGTGCTGGAGTGAGGCGTCGCGCCCAGGCCCGCCTGACCCGGCAGACCCCCAGATTTCTCCGCCAGAATCGCATCGCCGGGCGGCCGGTGGCCGAAGCCTGAATCGGGTGGATCGCGGGCGCATCGCGTATACTGCGGCCCCGTAGCTGTCTGCCACGGTCGTTGATGGTGATCACGAAACTTTCACAGGGTGTGCCACATGCCGATGCATTCGTTCTCGCGGTCGTTTGTGCTCTTGCTCGCTGTCGTCGCCGGCTCGACCTCGTGTTTCGCCGAGCCGATCGCCGGGCGGGGTGAGTTGATCGAGGGAACGACGCAGCCCGTGGCCCGGTTCTTCCCGAGCCACTTCACCGACAAGGACGCGGTGGCCAGCTTCGCGCTCAAGCGCGTGTTTGCCAAGTCGCGCGAGCTGCCGACGAACTACGCCGTCAAGCCGCTCTTTGAGAAGCTCCCTGACGGCAAGAACCGCGTGCGGATCGAGTTCCCCGCCGGGACGTCGTTCTACGCCACCGGCGAGGTCTCCGGTCCGCTGCTGCGAAACGGTCACACCATCACGCTCTGGAACACCGACGCCTACGGCTACGACATCAGCTCCCCGTCGCTTTACCAGAGCCACCCGTGGGTGCTGGCGGTTCGGCCCGATGGCACCGCGGTGGGCGTGCTGCTGGACACCACCTGGCGCACGGTGATCGCGCTGGATGGCGCGATGGAGTTCACCAGCGAGGGCAACGCGGCTCCGATTTACGTCGTCGATCGTGCCAAGCCCGAGGAGGTTTCGACCGCCCTGATGGAACTCACGGGGAACATGCCGCTGCCGCCCAAGTGGGCCATCGGCTATCACCAGTGTCGGTACTCGTACTTCCCCGAGGCCCGCGTGCGCGAGAACGCCCAGAACTTCCGCGATCGCGATATCCCCTGCGATGTCATCTGGTTCGACATCGACTACATGAACGGCTTCCGCACGTTTACCGTCGATCCCGCGCACTTCCCGGACCCCAAGAAGCTCAACGCCGACCTCCGCAGCGACGGCTTCAGCCTGATCTACATGATCAATCCCGGCATCAAGCGCGAGAAGGGTTTCTTCGTCGCCGATCAGCTCCTTGAGCAGGGCTTCGAGGTCAAGAACAGCAAGGGCGAGACGTTTGTCGGCGCCGTCTGGCCCGGCAACTGCGTTTTCCCGGATTACACGTCGGACAAGGTCCGCACCTGGTGGTCCGGCCTGTACAAGGACTTCATGGCCATGGGCGTCGACGGCGTGTGGAACGACATGAATGAGCCGGCGGTCTTCGCCGTGGCTTCCAAGACCATGCCCGAGGACAACCAGCACCGTGGCGGGATGTACTCCTCCGGCGCCGGCATCGAGCCGGTGACCGTCACCCCCGGCGATCACGCCCGCTTCCACAACGTCTACGGCATGCTGATGGCCCAGGGCACCTATGAGGGGATCAAGGCCACGAACCCGACCAAGCGCCCGTTCGTGCTGACCCGAGCCGGATACCTCGGCAGCCACCGGTACGCCGCGACGTGGACGGGCGACAACTCGGCCAACTGGTTTGACCTTGAGCACTCCGTGCCGATGGCGATCAACCTCGGCCTCTCTGGCCAGCCCTTCGCGGGGCCTGATATCGGCGGCTTCAACGGCAACGGCCCGGGCAACGCCGAGTCTCGCGGCAAGCACTTCGCACGCTGGATGGGCATCGGCGCGCTTCTGCCATTCAGCCGCGGGCACACCGGCAAGGGCAACATCGACAAAGAGCCGTGGTCATTCGGGCCGGAGGTCGAGCTCGCGTGCAAGCTGGCGCTGCAGCGGCGATACCGCCTGCTGCCGTATTTCTACACGCTCTTCCGAGAGGCGAGCACGACGGGCGTGCCCGTGATGCGTCCGGTCTTCTTCGCCGATCCGAAGGACGCGGCGCTCCGGAGCGAGGACGACTCCTTCATGCTCGGGACCGATCTGCTGGTGATCCCGCAGTTGATGCCCGACCGCTCGCGACAGCCGATCATGCCCAAGGGCGTGTGGCGGAAGGTCGAGCTGGTGGGCGAGGCGAACCACCCGGACCTGCCGGAGCTTCGCGTGCGTGAGGGCGGCATCGTGCCCCTGGGCCCGATCATGGAGTTCTCCAGCGAGAAGCCGCTGGACCCGCTGACGCTCGTGGTCTCGCTGGACACGCGCGGCCAAGCGACCGGCACGCTCTACGAGGACGCCGGCGACGGCTTCGGCTATCAGAAGGGCGAGTACCTGCTGACGACCTATCAGGCCAAGCAGGAGGGCGACAAGATCACGATCTCGATCCTCAAGACCGAGGGCCAGATGGCGCGGCCCGGCCGCAATATCTCGATCACGGTCCTGCGTGGCGATGATCAGCCGGCGCTGACTGGCATGGGCCCCGATGGTCAGCCGGTCGTTGTGCAGGTCCGCTGATTCGGATCCCCGGCGGGCGGTGCGCACCGGCACAAGCGGCCCGTGCCTTCGCAGAGCCTCAGGCACGGCGTCCGATCGCGCGATATTCAACCCGGACCCGTCTGGAGCCCATGACGTGTCGTTGCTCCGTCTAGCCGCGGAGCGGCGCCGCGCTCGGCGCTGAGCTGGCCGAGGCCGAGATGCTCAGTGCATCACCGGCCCACGCGCGAGCGGCCAGCGTGTGGTGCCCGAGGCCGGCGATCATCGCGCCGTTGTCGAGGCAGAACTCCATCGCGGGGATGACCAGTCGCACGCCCGAGGCTTTGCAGAGCTCCAGCAATCGCGTGCGCAGGAGCGAGTTGGCGGTGACGCCGCCGCCGGCCAGCAGAGTGCCGCAGTCGGGATTCTGCTCGATGGCGCGCTGGAGTTTGAGGGTGATGGCGCGAGAGCAGGCGTGCTGGAACGCGGCGCAGAGATCGCGGATGTTCTGGTCGGTGCGGTCCATCGCGGGCGTGCCGCCGCGCCCGTTGTGGCTGGGCACGCCGCGCAGGGTGTAGAGCACCGCGGTCTTGAGGCCGGAGAAGGAGAAGTCCAGTGACTCGCGTTCGAGCCGCGAGACCGGCAGATCGAAGCGATCGGCGTTGCCCGCTTGCGCGAGCTTGTCCACGATCGGCCCGCCGGGGAATGGCAGCTCCAGCAGCGCGGCACACTTGTCGTAGGCCTCGCCGACGGCGTCGTCGCGCGTCGAGCCGAGCTTGGTGACGTGCGTGGGGGATTCCAGGCGGTACAGCGCGGTGTGCCCGCCGCTGACCACGAGGCCGAGGGCCGGAAACGCCGAAGCGATCGCGGGCGTGCCGTCGATGGTGGGCGCGGGCGACGCGTCGCCGGACGCTCGCGACAGGAACCCGGCGTACATGTGGGCCTGAACGTGATCGACGCCGACGATCGGGATGCTCAATGACCAGGCCAGGGCCTTGCCCGCCGCGACACCGACGAGCAGCGAGCCGATGAGCCCCGGCCGGTTGCCGATGGCCACCGCGTGCAGATCGCGCGGGCCGATGCCCGCCTCGGCCAACGCCGCCTGAATCACCGGCAGGATCCGCTCGGCATGAGCGCGGCTCGCAATCTCGGGCACCACGCCCCGATACTCCGCGTGCAGCTCGTGTTGGCTGGCGATCACGTTGCTCAGCGCCACACGCCCGCCCCGCACGACGCTCGCGGCGGTCTCGTCGCAACTGCTCTCGATCCCCAGCACTAGGGAGTCGTCGTGATTCATCGCCATCGCGCTGCGGCTCATGGCGCGGGCTCCGTGCGCTTCGGCTCGCCGGATGCCGGTGCCTCTTTGCCCTCAAGCTGCGCCAGGCGCGACTCCACACGCTCGAGCTGGGCCTTCAGCTCGCTCTGGGTCCGCTCCAGCACGCGCCGTTCGCGATCGGCGGCGCTCACGACCGGCGCTTCGACAGCGCGGGGCTCGTGCAGCGGCACCCAGCGCATGGCCGCGCCCTCTTGAATACGCTTCGTGATCGCTTCGACGCACGAAGCGAGCTGGGCATCGCCGATGTACGTGCTGATGCGCTGCCGCGTGGACCAGGCCTCGGGCGAAGTGAGCGTCGCCAGCAGCGTGCGGAGCTTCGCCTCACCGGCGCCCGCGCCTGGTGCGGTTTCCGCCGCGACGCTCGTCGGCCGCACGACCTCAAGCGCCGCTCGCACCGCGCGACCCAGCTCGCCCAAGGCCTCGGGCTGTTGCACGTCAAAGCCCGGCGTGGGATCAACGCCCCAGCGCGTGGAGTTCTGCATGCGGTGGATCATCTCCCCACCGGGCAGGTAGAAGCGTTGTTCGGTGAGCTTCAGAGCGGCCCCCGGGAGCGTGGGCAGAGGCTCGATGGTCTGCACGAGACCCTTGCCGAAGGAACGCTGCCCGATGACGATGGCGCGCCCGTTGTCCTTCAGCGCGCCGGCGAAGACCTCGCTGGCACTGGCGCTGCTCTCGTTGATCAGCACGATGACCGGCACGGAGGCGGGCACGATCGCTTCGGCGTCGGCGGTCGCGCTGTCCGCCGGCGCAGTGGCCGCGGCATTGCCGCTGGTGCTCGTGCCGGCGCGCCTGCGCGTCGAGACAATCACGCCCTCGGTCAAGAACATGTCGGCCATGGTGATGGCCTGATCGAGCAAGCCCCCGGGGTTGTCGCGCACATCGATGATCAAGCCCCGCGGCAGCCTCGGGTCGCCGCTGGGCGCGATCACCCCCGCCGCGAGCAGCGCCCCCTTGAGCTCCTCGGCGGTGCGATCGGTGAACTGCTCGATGCGGACGTATCCGATGCGATCGGCCCCTTGGCCGATGTCAAAGGCCCATTGGCCGGCCGCGTTGTCGAAGTACAGCCCCTTGACCGAGCGGTCACTCAGGGCGCCGCGGGTGATGCTGATGCTGAAGGGCTCGCCCAGCGAGGGCTTCGGGAGCGTGCGCGGGTCCAGCACGCCGCCGGGCAGTGTGATCGCTGCGAGCGCTGTCGCGTCGTAGATCGGTCTTCGCACGCGGATGCTGGTCGTCGTGCCCGGCTCGCCCTTGAGTCGCGCGATGGTGAAGTCCAGCGGCTGGCCCAGGGTGCTGACGCCGTCAACTTCGATGATGCGGTCTCCGGCGCGCAGGCCCGCCGCCAGCGCGGGCGAGCCCTCCATCGGCGTGCTGACGGCCACGCCCTCCAGCGTGCCGGCGGTGCTGTCAATGCGTGCGCCGATGCCGGCGTACTTGCCGGTCAGCGCCTGGACGAACGAGGCTTCTTCCGCCGGGGGCACGAACTCCGAATACGGATCACCCAGCGAGCGCACCATGCCATCGATCGCGCCGCGGGCGAGTGTCTGCTCGTCCACGGGCTCGACATACTTATCGCGGATGAGGCGTCGCGCGTCGTCCAAAGCGCCCGTCCACGAGGCATCATCGGACCATCGCGCCAGCATCTGCGGCAGCCGCCCGATCGCCACACCCAACAGCAGGACGAACGTGGCATAGAGGGCGATCTGGCGGCGGTTCATAGGTTGCGATCGTATCTTGACCCGAGGTGCGCCGGGCGTGAAGGCGACGGACGGGAGGTGGGGGAGGTGGCAAAGTGGCAAAGTGGCAAAGTGGCAGAGTGGCAGAGTGAAAGCCAGCGAGCCGATGCATCGACCCGCCGGTCCTCACTCTGC
>JAIEQQ010000252.1 GCA_019747615.1 Phycisphaerales bacterium | reverse complement strand
ACTCGGCACCGCCCTCCCGCAAAGCGTCGTCGATGCCGGCGCCGCAAATCGCCCGGTCGTCTTCGTCGTCGTTGGGCAAGAGGCAGCAACCCTCGAATCCGCAACACAGGTCGGCAATCTCGCCAAGGCGGCGCAGACGCTGTTCGAAGACGGGCGAGCGGTGATGTTCAACGTCAGCGTCTCTTCGACTCGGGCCGCGGGCGCCGCCGATGCGATGGTGAGTTTCTTGCAGCCGCTGGGTCTGACGGTCGAATCCGGAAAGCCGCTGATGACCGAGTCTCTCGCCGCGGCTCGCCGCCAAGTCTCGGGTGTCATGCAGATGACCACCGCAGGCACGCCGCACCTGATGAGCGCCGCGATCGAGGGCTTGACGCTCCGATTGCCTTGGTGCGTGCCGATGCGCATCGCGCCGGTCGCCGGCGTGGACATCCAGCCGGTGATCACCGTCCCCGCTTCGCCATCGATCTGGGCCGAGAGTGAGTGGCAGACGTTTCGCTCATTCAATGATCAGCAGCGCGCGACGATGAGCCGCCTGCCGGCGTTCGACAGCCCCAGCGACGACAACGCCGCACTGGCGCCCGACAAGCCCGGGGCCGCGTGGGTCGTCGGCGCTTCGATCGAGCGCACGCTCCAACGGGGCGACCGCCAGCGTTTGCTGGTGATGGGCTCGAACACGTGGTTCATCGACGCACTCGCCGCCCAACGTGCGAGCATCGACGGGCGCGAGTCGCTGGTCTTCCCAGCCAACTGGGAGTTCTTCATCGCGGGCATCAACTGGCTCGCCGGTCGCGATGAACTCATCCAGCGCGGCGTCACCGCCACCAGCGTCGCCATGATCCCAAATCTCGCCGACTCACAGCTCAGCGCGCTGCGCTGGGGCCTGGTCCTCGGGCTGCCGGTGCTCGTGCTGCTCATCGGTGCCTCGTGGCGCATCTGGCGCGGCTGAGATCCACTGTTCTGTCTCCATCGCTCAGTGTTTATTGCTGCTTGCTCGTTGCTCGTTACTCCTTGCTCTCTGCTCTGCCTTCGGCCGACGGCTGAAGGTGCTCTGTTGAAACCTCCCACGTTCTTCAGCCCGGAGGGCTGCACGCCAGTAGCCGGGGTGTGGAGCGAGTCTTCGAGCGACACCCCGGTATGCGGCCTTGAACTCCTGTACCCCGAAGGGGTACACGTCGCTGACTAGAAAACGTGCACCCCTTCGGGGTGCAAAGCAATCCCCGGCAGTGTCCGGGGGTTTCGCTCGCGGACTCGCTCAACGCCCCGGCTACTGGCGTTAAGCCCTTCGGGCTTTCAAGACATGCCCAACGTTTCAACAGAGCACGCTGACAGCCGATTGACTGACAACTGGCAACTGACAACTGACAACTGACCGCTCCTCACCTGAAGTTCCTCGCCCCCACATCCAGTTCCGCAAGATGGTTCTTCGCACGCTGGATCGATCGCACAACGACGTGAACAACCAGGCCCTCGCGCTGCACGTGCCCGTCGACGATCACAAAGTGCGATCTGGCCTCGCGCCGGAATCGCTCGTACACGCGTTTCCAGATCACTAGGTTCGCGATCCCGCCTTCGTCCTCGATCGTCATGAACGTCACGTCGTTCGCGGTGCCCGGGCGCTGGCGAACGAGCACGAGCCCCGCGACACGCACACGCTGGCCGCTGGGGCACAGTCGTTCGTCAAGCAGATCAACGCACGGGCGCACTCGCAGTAGCCGTAGCTGCGGACGGACGAACGACACCGGGTGCGCCTTGAGCGAAAGACCCGTCGCGTCGTAATCCAGCAGCACCTGCCGATCCGGCGCGATCGCCGGAAGCGGCACGGGCTCGCTGGCGGGCTCGCTCATGCACTCAAAGAGCGGCAGCGATTCATCTCGCAGCACGCGCGCGTCCCACACCGCTTGCTGGCGAGAAAGCCGCATCGAGCCGAAGGCGTCGGCCGCCGCGAGTCGCCGTATGGCTTTGGCGCTGGCCCCGCTGACGCGCCAGAGTTTCTGGATCGTGTCGAAGGTTCGCCCCTGCGTCGCGATCGAGATCTTGTCCGCGTCCGTCTGGCTCAGGCCGCTGACCATGCGCATGCCCAGTCGCAGGGCACCGCTCTCGATCGTGCAATCCCAGCGGCTGCGATGCACATCCACCGGGCGCACCGTGACGCCGTGCTCTTTCGCGTCGCGAACGAGCTGCGCCGGCCCATAAAAACCCATCGGCTGCGAGTTGAGCAGCGCCGCAGTGAAGTGCGCCGGGTAATGCCGCTTCAACCAGCACGACGCATACACCAGCAGCGCAAAGCTCGCGGCGTGGCTCTCAGGAAATCCATACTCCGAGAAGCCCTTGATCTGCTCGAAGCACCGCTCGGCAAACTCGCGGGCGATGCCGCGCGCGACCATGCCCTCAATCAGCTTGTATCCGAAGCGATAGATCAGGTCGCCCTTGCGTTTCCAGGCGGCCATGGCGCGTCGAAGCTGATCGGCCTCGCCCGCGGTGAACCCCGCCGCGTTCACCGCCAGGGCCATGCACTGCTCCTGAAACAGCGGCACGCCCAGCGTGCGCTCCAGCACGCTGTCAACGCTCGGGTGAACCTTGATGATCGGCTCCTCGCCGTTGCGCCGGCGCAGATACGGGTGAACCATGTCGCCCTGGATCGGCCCGGGCCGCACGATCGCCACCTCGATCACCAAGTCGTAGAACTCCTTGGGCTTCAGCCTTGGCAGCATCGACATCTGCGCGCGGCTCTCGATCTGAAACACACCCACGGTGTCCGCCTTCTGGATCATCGCGTACGTCGGGCGATCATCGTGCGGGATGTTCGCAAGCTCCCAGGCCTCGCCGTCCGCACGCGGCTCATGCGTGTTTACCAGATCCAGCGCCCGCCGGATCGCGCTGAGCATGCCCAGCCCCAGCACGTCCACCTTCATCATGCCCATCGCGTCAATATCGTCCTTGTCCCACTCGATCACCGTCCGATCCGGCATCGCGGCGTTCTCCACCGGCACCAGTTCGCACAGCGGGTGGCGCGTGATCACGAACCCGCCGACGTGCTGCGAGAGATGGCGCGGGAAGCTCAGGATCTCGGTGCTGAGCCGCACCAGCCATTGCAGCGCCGGCTCCTGCGGGTTCATGCCCATCTCGCGCAGGGCTTTGACATTCAGCCCACCCTCGTCCCACCACTCGATGTTCTTCGCGAGCCGATCGACAACATCAAGCGACAGGCCCAGCGCCTTGCCGACATCGCGCACGGCGCTGCGCCGCCGATACGTGATCACCTCCGCCGTGAGCGCCGCCCGCTCGCGCCCGTATTTGCGATAGATGTACTGGATCACCTCCTCACGCCGCTGATGCTCGAAATCGATATCGATGTCCGGCGGCTCGTTGCGCTCCTTGCTGATGAAGCGCTCAAAGAGCAGCTTGATCTTCGTGGGATCCACCGCAGTAACGCCAAGGCAGAAGCAGACGACGGAGTTCGCCGCGGCCCCGCGCCCCTGGCACAAGATCGGCACCCAGCCGATCGCCCCCCCTCCGCCCCCTTCCCCCGGCTCGCCCTTGCGTGCGAATCGCACGAGATCATGCACCGTGAGGAAATACGACGCATAGTTCAGGTCCGCGATCAGGCTCAGCTCGTGCTCGATCTGGCGTCGCACCGCCTCGCTCACGCCCTGCGGGTATCGCTCGCGAACGCCCTCATCCACCAACGCTCGCAAGTGCTCCATCGGCGTAACGCCCGGCGGCACCACCTCGCTTGGATACTCGTACTTGATCTGGTCCAGCGAGAAGCCCGCGGTGCGCTGCACGATCTGCATCGCCCGCTGGATCGCTCGCGGATATCTCGCAAACAGCCGGTGCATCTCGTGCGCCGGCTTTAAGTGCCGCTCGGCGTTGGCATGAAGCCGCGTGCCCGCCTCGTCCAACGTGCAGCCGTGGCGGATGCAGGTCAGCACGTCTTGCAGCGGGCGGCGCTCGGGCGTGTGGGCGTGTACATCGTTGATCGCCACCAGCGGCACCCAATGCTCGCTGGCCAGCGCCGCCAGCCGCTCGATGCGCTGCGAGTCGCTCGCGCCGTAGGACCACGACGCCGCGAGCGAGAAGCGATCATCGTCGAAGATCTCGTGCAGCCGATCCAGCACGACGCCGAGTTCATCTGCGAGTTCCTCCTCGGGCACCACCACGCAGAGCAAGCCTTCGGCGTGCGCCGCGACATCCGCGAGCATCAGATGACACTCGCCCTTTGGTGCGCGGCGTTTGCCCGTCGTCAGCAGACGGCACAGCCGCCCGTACGCCGCCTTGTCCGTCGGATACACCAAGAGCGAACACCCGCTCACGTCTCGCAGCACCAATCGCGCACCGAGCACAAGGCGCACGCCCAGTTCCTTCGCCTTCACGTGCGCCCGCACCACGCCCGCCAGCGAGTGCGTGTCGGTGATGCCCACAGCGCGATGCCCCAGAGCCGCGGCGTGCTGCACCATCTCCTCCGGAAAACTCGCGCCGGTCAAAAACGTGTAGTTGCTCGTGACCGCCAGCTCCGCATACGCCGGTTCATCTGCCAGCACCGGCCCCGCCGCCGCCGCTGCCGGCGGCGTCTTGAACGGGTGTGGCTTCATTTTGGCCTGCGGCAGTTCCGGCATCGCTCGTCCTCATCCCCGCTCGTGCTTATCCCCACTCACCATGTACAAACCACCGCCCACCGCCCCCGCCATCCCCCCCACCATCCCCACTTCGCTTAACCTGCCGACACGCCCACAGCCACACGCCCGACGCAAGCTGAACCGCGAAGTAATCGCGATCCGGCGGCGGCGCACTGCAGCGCGGCCCGCTGATTGTCCCGCACCAGCGCCACCACTCCGGCCCGATGCGCTCCGGGCCGATGCACGCGATGACGGCCTCCCGCACGCCCGCGCTGCCGCGCCAGCCGAGTTCCATCACCGGCCCATCGGGCGTGAGCGCGATGACCTCCGCCGGCAGCGGCTCATCAAAGAGCACCGTCGGTCGATCCCTTGGCGACAGCGCTGCCGTCGTCACGATCGGCTCCATCACCGAGTGCTCGCAGAAACCACGCTCGGGCAGGTGTGATGCCCGCAGCACCCGTCGCACCACGCGATCAGGCCCAAGACGGTTCACCAGTGTGTCGGTCAGCTCGCCGATCGCCGCGGCACCATCGCCGTTCTCTTCTTGGCCACCCAGATCCTGATGAACCGTCTGCTGGTCGCGAAGACGGGCGGTGCGGGCCGCGGTCATCACCAGCCCCTCGACCATCACGCTCAGATCGATCTTCTCCAGCTTCGTCCGCAGCATCCCCCACACATGCTTCAGATTCGCGCTCGCTCGGCTCAGCTCCACCACCACACGCTCCGGTGCCGCGCGCGGGCGCAGCACATCACACTCCAGCCTCCGAACTCCCAGCGTCCGCTCGCTCAACTGCTTCGCCAAGTCGCCGAGCACGATGTGAGCCGCGGCTTGCACCGATTCGTAGTGATCCGTCGGCCCGTCAAACATCATCTCGGCCCGTATCGGCGGCGGCGGGCACACCGGGTTGATTGTCTCGGTCGCGTCGCCCATCGCCCGATCGATCCACGCCAGCACCGGCAGGCCAAACCGCGTCACAATCTGCGCTCGCGAGAGCGCCATCACCTGCTCCACGCGCTGCATTCCCAGCTCCGCCATCCCCTGAAGCGTCTGAGCGTCATCACTCAAAGCCGCGACAGGCAGGCTCGCCAAAGCCCGACGCTGCTCGCCATCACGCACCACCGTCAGCGGATTCTCCCCCCACTTGGCCATCGCGCTGGCGCAGGTGAATGTCGGCGCGATCGCCACCCGTGCGCCAAAGCCCAGTCTTTTCAGTAATTAACGACCTCGCCCGAGATTGTCCGCTTGGGGCTGACTTTGCATA
>JAIEQQ010000582.1 GCA_019747615.1 Phycisphaerales bacterium | reverse complement strand
TGGCTCCCCGTCTCCATCGAAGACGCACTCCGCCGCTCCGCCCAGCTCAAGCGCGGCGGGCGCGCCGAGCCCCTCCGCGGCATCGAAACCCCCTCCAGCGCCACCGACATCTTCCTCGGCCCGTGAGCGTTTCGCTATGCTGACCGCATGGCACTGACTTCGCTCGAATCTCGCCTCGCCGCCGCCATCACCGCCCGCCACGCGGCGCTCATCGACGACCTCCGCATCTTCGTCAACATCCCCACGGGCATGGGCCATCGCGCGGGGCTTGATGAAACGCGCGAGCGCCTCGTCGCCCGCTGCGCCGCGCTCGGCGCCACATCAGAGCTCTTCCCCGGCGATCCGCGACCGACCTGGCTCGACTCTCGCGCGATCCAGGCCGGCCGCGCCGTAGACGTCACGCCGACCGACGACGCCCCCCCCACCGTCGTCTGCCGTCGAACGAACTCGGTGAACGAAAACTCGAACGCCGCCGTCCTCATCGCCGGCCATCTCGACACCGTTCACGATCCCCGCGGCTCATTCATCGCCCTCACCACCGACGCCGCGAACACCCGCGCCACCGGCCCCGGCTGCGTTGACATGAAAGGCGGCCTCGTCATCGCCATGCACGCGCTGGAAGCCCTCGCCGAGATCGGCGCGCCCGCCTCCTGGTCGTTCATGCTCAACAGCGACGAAGAGACCGGCTCGTTCCACTCCGATCGCGCCCTGCGCGCCGAAGCCGCCAGCGGACGCTATCGCGCCGGCATCGCCCTCGAGCCGGCCATGAGCAAGGGCGAACTGGCCATCTCCCGCGGCGGCAGCGGGCAGTTCCTGCTCCACGCCCACGGCCGCCAAGCCCACGTCGGCCGCGACTTCTCCGCTGGCCGCAGCGCCACCAGCGCCCTCTGCGATCGCGTCCTCAAAGCCCACGCCCTCAGCGATGCCGGGGCCGGCGTGTGCGTCAACATCTCCCCCCTGCATTGCGACCAGCCGACCAACGTCGTGAGCGACAGCGCACTGGCCTGGGGCAACGTCCGCTACCCGACGCCCGAGACAGGCAATGCCCTGCGTGCCCGCCTCGAAGCTTTGAACGACGCGCCCGACGCCATGCCGCGCGTTGAGGTCCGCACCACGTTCAACCGCCCCGCCAAGCCGATGACGCCGCAGACCGAATCCCTCGCCCTCGCCGCGCGGGGAGTCGCCGAAGCCCTCGGCCAGCAACTCCCCTTCAACACCACCGCCGGCGTCTGCGACGGCAACAACCTCCAAGCCGCCGGCCTCCCCACCATCGACACCCTCGGCGTCCGCGGCGGCGGCCTCCACACCCTCGACGAATGGATCGACCTCACCTCACTCGTCGAACGCTGCCAACTTCTGACCATCCTCATCCACCGCCTCAGCAATGCGTGATCGCGCATCGGGCAATCGAAGACAGCAGAGCCTTGATCGCGGAGGAACGGAGAGGAGCGGAGAGGTTGCTCCGAGTTGTCCCGTCAACGGATCGCCGGACGCGATGAATGCCGCGCTTCGTCCAAGATTGGAAGAAGACGATTTTTCAACGAAGTGATGGAAGGAACGGAAGGAAGCAAGGAACGGCAGGATGCACAGAAGGAAGCACGGAAGGAAGGCACGCTGAACTCGCGGCGACAAAACGCCACCGCCGAGCCACCCTCTGAAATTTCAAATTTGAAATTCTGAAATCAGTCCTGACCAGCTTCCACTCCCAGCATCGCACCCCCCAGTGCCCAGTCCCCAATCCCCAGTGCCTTCCCCCCTCCCCTCCCCCTTCCATCCCTTCCTTCCCTTCGTTGAAAAAAGATCTCCCCCAAGAAACAAGCAAGGCACCGCCTCCCGCACTCAACCTCTCCGCTCCCCTCCGTCCCTCCGCGATCCAGGCCTACTCACACGCGACGAGCTCGAACCATCCCTTGCCGTTCGCCCGAACCGTGAACAGCGGCGGCCCAGCCTCGTGATCCAAGCACAACACCCACCCGCGAGCCGCGGCTTCCCGCAAGAACCACCCGCGCGTCACGCTGCTCGTATACGGCTCAACGTCATACGCGAGTGAATAAGCCTGGCCGATGTGCGCGCGAGTAGGAATCACATCCGGCGTGAACACCACGCTCCGCCCGCCCGGCTCGACAAACCGAACCGCCTGCTGACCCCACGTGTGCCCCGGCGTTTGGAACACGAACACCCCCGGCATCACTTCCGTCTCGCGCCGCTCCTGCGGCACCATCGGCTCATCGTTCTTCTGCACCACCGCCCCCGGCGCAAACGGCGGTATCGAATCCACCCGCGACACCTGCTCGCGGATCGGCTCGATGTTGTCCGCGAAGTACGTCCGCGTCATCACGCTCCGGTTGCTCAGCGCATCGAGCCATTCGCGCCGCTGCACAAACACCTTCGCATTCGGGAACGACCGCTTCACCCCATGCTCGCCGCGGCTGCCACCGAAGCTCGCCGCTGGGCCCGTCCAATCCGGCGTCTCGCCCGTGCGTGACAGCCTGGTCAGCCCGCCGGCATGATCAAAGTGCAAGTGCGACACGCACACGCCGCCGATCTCTTCGGGCGAGCATCCGACCTCCGCCAACGCATCCAGCACACTCCGTGCCCCCATCGCGAACACCTCGCGATTCTTCTCATCAAACTTGTCCCCACTCCCCGTCTCGATCAGCACCCGCTTCGGCGCATGCAGCTTCGTACCTCCGGGCGCCTCCCCCACGCGCTCCAGCAGCAGGCAGTTGTGCTGCACCGTGATCCGCCCCTTGTCATCGGGCGTGACATTCCTCATCCACACCGCCCGCGGGATCAGCCCGAACATCGAGCCCCCATCCAATCGAAACTCTCCAGCCCGCAGCAGCGTGTAGCGATACCGCACATCGTTCATCATGCGGCGATGGTAGAGGCGAGGAGCAGCCAGCCGTCAGCAGTCAGCCTTCAGCTCGAACCCGACATGCCCGCATCCCTGTCCCCACGATTGCCGATTCCCGATTCCCGATTCCCGATTGCCGATCCCCACCCCTCCCCATTTCACCTCCCCGCCGGGTATGCTTCCACGATCCGTCCTCGGCCATCAACCCCGTTCCCTTGATCCCTCGATCCCTTCCCCGTCCCTCGGCCCTTCCCCCCCGCCCCTCCCCGGAATCACTCCCCATGGCCCACGCCAAGTCCGCCGCGAACCCCAACGACTTCATCCTCCCCGACCTTGGCGAGGGCGTTCACGAGGCCGAACTCATCAAGTGGCGCGTCTCCGTCGGCCAAGTCGTCAAGGAACACGACATCCTCGCCGACATGGAGACCGACAAGGCCGTCGTTGAGGTTCCCTCCCCACGCGACGGCACCATCGCCGCGCTCCACGGCGGCGAAGGCGAAGTCCTCCACGTCGGCAACGCCCTAGTCACCTTCGCCGACGCCTCCGGCGCCGCCCCAGCCGCCGTCGAATCCAAACCGCACGCCCTCGCCACGAACGGCACCAAGCCCGCCAAGGCCGGGGCTGAAGAAGCCCGCGAAGACGCTGGCACCGTTGTCGGCGCCGTCGGCACCGAGCTCGGCGGCGTCTCCCGCGCCGATGGCAAGGCCCTGGCCACGCCCGCCGTCCGCCGCCTCGCCCGCGACCTCGGCGTAGACATTGACGCCATCAACGGCACCGGCATGGGCGGCCGCGTGACCGATAAGGACGTCCGCTCCGCCGCCGACAACAAGGGCTCATCAGCGCCCCGCGCCGCCGCCTCGACGCCCAAGCCCGCAACCAACCGCGCACCCGCTCCCGCGGCACGCCCCGCCGGCAAGCCCACCTCCGACACCGACCTCTACGCCGCGCTCCAAACTCCCGCCCCACGCGCCGCCGCACCCGCCGCTCGCTCCGAAGCACGCACATCCGACGCCCCCGGCGACACCCAACGCATCCCCTTCCGCGGCGTCCGCCGCACCATCGCCAACCGCCTCCGCGAGAGCATCTCGCAAACCGTCCACTTCACCGTCATGGACGAGGCCGACGTCTCCGCCCTCGACGGCCTCCGCAAGAAGCTCGCCGCCGCCAGCGGCGAGAAGGTCAGCTTCCTCCCCTTCGTCGCCGCTGCTGTGTGCCGCTGCCTCGCCAGTGAGTTCTCGCAGTTCAACAGCACCACCGACGACGCTGCGGAAGAGATCGTCCGCCACCGCGCCGTTCACCTGGGCATCGCCACCGACACCGACAACGGCCTCATGGTCCCGGTGATCCGCGATTGCGACAAGCTCGGCGTCCTGGAGATCGGCCGCAACATCGCCCACGTCGCCAATGCCGCGCGGGCCCGCACCGCCAGCCGCGAGATGCTCATGGGCAGCACGTTCACCATCAGCAACGTCGGCAGCCACGCCGGCCGCTTCGCCACGCCCATCATCAACTACCCCGAGGTCGGCATCCTCGCCGTCGGCCGCGCCCGCGACGGCGTCGTCGTCCGTCACGGCGGCATCGCCGTCGGCAAACTCCTCCCCCTCTCCCTCGCCTGCGACCATCGCGTCGTCGACGGCGCCGCCGCCGCCCTCATGCTCGCCCGCCTTATCGAAATGCTCCAATCCCCCGACCAACTCCTCGGCCCCGCCCGCTGATCACCACCCACCCTCCCCCGGTTCCCACCGGGGGAGGTGCCGCGCCTCGCGGCGGAGGGGCGAGCGGCGGCAAATCAGCAAGTCTCCCGGCCCTTCCGTCGGCCCCACCCTCCCCCGGTTCCCACCGGGGGAGGTGCCGCGCCTCGCGGCGGAGGGGGAGAGTCTTCCGACTCTTCGAGATCACAATCGTCCGTAAAGCCGTACTCCCAACTCGCGACTTCCCGTAGACTGCCGCCCATGAACACCCGGACCAACGCGGCCGAGAGAGCCCCCGTGAAAATCGACATCACCCCGCTAGCGCCGAGCGCCGCAGGCTCCGCTGCGCAACCTCAGCCCGCGCCGCAACTCGGCCGCCAAACCGGCGCACCCATCACCCGCGTGATGCAAGAAACCGCCCACGCCGACGTCATGGGCGGCGCACTCCGCCACGAGATCAAGTGCCTCGACCACGGCTTCATCGCCCTCGTTGACGCCATGCCCCGCCTCGTCCCCGTCGGCCAGACCGCAGACGCCGCGATCGTCCAGGCCGCGCGCGTCTCCTATGGCCAGGGCACCAAGAAAATCTCCGAAGACCGCGGCCTCATCCGCTACCTCCTCCGCCATCGCCACACCACGCCCTTCGAAATGGTCGAGTTCAAGTTCCACGTCGCGATGCCCATCTTCATCGCCCGCCAGTGGATCCGCCACCGCACCGCCAACGTCAACGAATACTCCGGCCGCTACAGCGTGATGCCCGACCGCTTCTACCGCCCGAGCGTGGACCAAGTCCGCAAGCAGAGCAAGAGCAACCGCCAAGGCGGCGAAGAGCTCTTCACCAACCAGCCCGACTCACCGCAAGAAGCGCTCACGGCCCAAGAGTTCCTGGACTACCTCGCCCAGAGCGAAAAGCTCTACGAGCAGTACACCAAGCTCAACGAGAAGGGCGTCAGCCGCGAGCTCGCGCGCATCGGCCTGCCAGTGAGCCTCTACACCGAGTGGTACTGGAAGTGCGACCTGCACAACATCCTCCGCTTCCTCTCACTCCGCATGGACGCCCACGCGCAAATGGAAATCCGCGTCTTCGCCCAGGCGATGCACGACCTCATCGAACCCATCGTCCCCATCACCTGCGAAGCCTTCCGCGACTACGAAATCGACGGCATCCACCTCACCAAACTCGAAATCGCCGCGCTGCGCGACAAAGCGGCCGGCGGCCTCGGCCTGCTCGCCAGCGACAACAAGCGCGAGTCTGAAGAGTGGGAAGCGAAGAAGGCAAAGCTGGGGCTTTAGCCCGTTCGCGACCCCTTCAGTCCGACGCGGCCTGA
>JAIEQQ010000112.1 GCA_019747615.1 Phycisphaerales bacterium | reverse complement strand
CAGCATCGAGCACGTCGAGCGCGCCGTTGACGCGCTGCACCAGAGCAAGACCTGGCCCGACGCCACGCACGCGCAGTTCCTTGACGCGATCGATCTCGGCGACGGCGTGATCGAACAAACCAAAAATGATCAGGGCGAAGTGATCGATCACGCGCCCTTCTGGACCACCGATCCGATCGACGGCACCAAGGGCTTCTTGCGAGGGCAGCAATACGCCGTGTGCCTGGCCCTTGTCCAGAGCGGTCGCCCGATCGTCAGCGCCGTCGCGTGTCCAAACCTCTCGCCCGATCCAGCCCGCGGCGTTGAAGTCGACGAGCACGGCGGCTGCATCGTCGCCGCCGATGCGCGCGACCCCGAACCAGGCGTCTGGCTCATCGCCGCCGCCGACGCGTTGCAGCCAGAGCGCTGGAAGCGCATCGTGCGAGAGCCGCTCGCACCCGGCCAGCCCCCCCGCCTCGTCCGCTCCGTCGAACGTGGGCACTCCGACCGCTCCTCGATGGATCGCGTCATCAGCCACCTCGGCGATATGACCGTCCCCTCCGAGGCCGACGGCCAATGCAAATATGCCATGGTCGCGCTCGGGCGCGCCGACGCCTACATCCGCATTCCTAAGCCCGAGTATCGCGAGAACACCTGGGACCACGCCCCCGGAGCGCTGCTGGTCCTCAAGGCCGGCGGGTGCGTCAGCGATGTGCTCGGAAACACGCCGTACTTCGGCGATGTGAAGATGAACCGCACCCGCGGCGTCATCGCCGCTGAGCCACGCACCCACCAACGCATCATCGATGCGATCCGCGATCTGAAGCTCACGCCCAGCTCCTGACACGCGTGAAACGCCCCGCGCGGATTCCGCGTCACACTGGGCGCTTTCATGGCCAAATCCCCGACACGCACTACACTCTGGGCATGACCTCGCCCCTGATCTGTTGCACACGCTGGCTCGTCGCGGCGTCCATCGCCGTCACGCTCGCGTCGCCGGCGCTCGCCCAGCCCGCGCCACGCGTGAGCACCGCATTCTCAATCAACCAGACCACCACCAGCGGTAACTCTGTCTTCGTGCTCGGCGATCTGCCGGAACTCGGCGGCAACGACGTCCGCCGCGCCGTGAAGCTCGACCCGTCGACATATCCGATCTGGCGGGCGACCGTCTCGCTCCCTGCGGGTGCGACCGGTTCGTACCGCTTCCTCACGCGCCTCGACTCGCCCGCGCAGGCCGGCATCTCAACCAACGCGTCATTCATCAGCCCCGCGCCAATCCCCCTCACGGTCGCCAGCGCTTCGCCCGGCGTGCCGACCAAGACGCTCCTGCTCACGTGGGATGTCGCCTCGCCGAAGCTCTGGTATCGCGCGATCGGCTCCAGCGGCGTCGCCTCCGGCCCGTTCACCTCGCGCGATATGGAACTCTGGGGGCCATCACTCAACCAACGCCCGAGCGATCGCGTCTGGCTCGCGTGGAACTTCTTGCCCGCGGCCATCGCGTACGAGCTCTACTTCACCGACGCCAATGGCAGCGCCCGCTACCCCGCCACCGGCCAGTACACCACGCGCCTTGACGCGGTGTGGATCCAAGAGGGCCAGCAGTACACGTACGTGCCCAGCGGCATCGTGAGCGCACCATCGCGCACCTACAACCCCGCCGACGCTTCGACGATCCCGACAATTCAATCCTCAGAGATGGGCGAGACACGGCGGCATCGCGTCTTCCTGCCGCGGGGTTATGCGCAGCACACGTCGCGCCGGTACCCGGTGGTGTACATGCACGACGGTCAGAACGTCTTTGACGTCGGCTCGTTCGGGAGTTGGAACGCCGAGCCCACTTTCAGATCACTGCAAGAGTCCGGTCGCATCCGCGAGTGCATCGTCGTCGGGATGGACAGCGGCCCCGCCCGGCTTCAAGACTACCTCCCGCCGGGGGACTTTCTCTTCGGGGCCGCGCGTGGCGATCGATACGCACGCTACATCTTGAACGAGGTGAAGCCGCTCATCGATGGCCAGTATCGCACGCTGACGGGGCGCGACCACACCACCGCCATCGGCTCCAGCATGGGCGGCGTTGTCAGCCTCTATCTCGCTTGGGATTTCACGTCGTCGTTCTCGCGCGTCGGGCTCTTCAGCGGCGCGTGGCAGACGTGCCCGAACTTCTTGACGCGGGTGCGAGCCACGACCGGCTCTCCCCCACGCAGCGTCCGCATGTACATGGACAGCGGCGATAGCGGCGACGGCAGCTCCGACAACTTCTGGAACACCTACGGCCTGCGCGACTTCTTCGTCGGCGGCGCGACATCGAGATACGCGCTGGAAAGCGGCGTCCGCCACGTGGTCGGCTTCAATCAACAGCACAACGAAGCGGCATGGGCCTCGCGCCTTCCGGGCTCGCTCGAGTTCCTCATCCCCGCCACCGAAGACCGCAACGAAATCCTGACCTCACTCTTCAACCCGCGCGCAGACCGCAACGCCGACGGGCGCATCGGGATCGAAGACCTCTACACGCAGATCTTCCAACCGATCGACATCAACCTCGACGGCACAACCGACAGCGCCGACGCCGACCTCATCCAACGCTTCGTGCAGCGGTCACAGGGAGGGCAGTGACAGTCGCGAGTCGCGAGTTGAAACTCAGACGAGCGGTGTTTGTCGGCATTTGAGCCCATTGCCTGCGTTCATGCCCTATTTGACCATTTGGTCATTTGACCATTTGACGATTTGGCCATCTCGCGCCAGCGAGCCGATAATCCTCCCCTCATGCACGTCGTTCTTCTCAACCAGCCGTTCTACCCCGATGTCGTCGCGACCGCCCAAATGGGCAAGGACCTCGCCGACGAGCTCATCCGGCGCGGCCACACCGTCTCGGCCGTCGCCTCTCGCTCCATCTACGGCCAGAGCGGCGCGCAGCTCCCACGCTTCGAGATCATCGACGGCATCGAGGTCCATCGCCTCGGCGTCAACATCTTCGGCAAGAAGGGCATCGCGGCGAGAATCGCCGACTTCGCTCTCTTTCACGCCCTGGCCACCGTCCGCGTCCTCACGCTCAAGAAGCCCGACGTCGTCATCAGCTACACCACGCCACCGTTCATCGCCATCGTCGGCCTCCTGGCCCGTCTCTTCCGAGGCTCGCGCGCCATCTACTGGGTCATGGATCTGTACCCCGATGTCCCGGTCGCCTGCGGCGTCATGAAGCCGCGATCGCTGCTCACCCGCGCGTTCGAATCGCTCAGCCGCACGCTCCTTCGCCGTAGCGATGCCTCGGTTGTCCTCGGTCGCTGCATGCAAGAGCGCGTGCTGGAAAAGGGCATCCCCGCGTCGAAGGTCAAGCTCATCCCCGTCTGGGCCGATCTGAGTGGTATCGAGGGCACCGCTCGCGACGAATCGCCCTATCGAGCAGAGTGGAACCTCGGCACCAGCTTCACCGTCATGTACTCAGGCAACTTCGGCATCGGCCACGACGCCCGCACCATCTGCGACGCGATGCTCAAACTCCGCGATCACGCGGACATCTCATTCGTCTTCGTCGGCTCCGGCAAGCGCAAGAAAGAAGTCCTCGCGTTCATCGAGCAGCACGGCCTGAAGAACGCGCAGTGGCAGGAGTATGTCGCCCGTGAGCAACTCGGCCTCTCGCTCGCTGCGGCTGACGTCCACCTGATCTCGATCAAGGAAGGCGTCGAAGGCCTCGTCGTCCCCAGCAAGCTCTTCGGCATCCTCGCCGCGGGCCGGCCGTCGATCTACGTCGGAAATCCCAAGGCCGAGACAGGTCGAGTGCTGGAGGAAACCGGCGCGGGCGTGTGCGTCCGCGAGGGCGAGAGCGACAAGCTGGTGGACGCGATCCTGCGGTACAAGAACGACCCAGCGCTCACGGCTTCAACGGGCACGCGCGCTCGCGCGTGCGTCGCGGGGCGATTTGATATGCAGACCGCAACGCGTCAGTGGGCGGAGCTGATCGAGTCGCTTGCTCGATGACATTCAGCGCAAGGTCGCCGGAACTCATCGCCACCCGTATTCGGATGTACATGTCGCTCCCGGCGTTGGCCATCCGGTCGCGGGAGCTTGCGCGGGCCAGTTCGGCCGCGACGCGGTACATCCCGCGGCACTGACAGTCCAAGTACATGTCGTCCGTTCAACGACTCGACATCCAGCCGCGCCGAAAGAAGGCGCACCGGGCGGACACGGTGTAATCGTAAACACCCGCTCGGTCACGCATGTGCAGATCCCTGTGACAGCATTGTGCGTGCAAATCGGGGCGGTCGGACGCCCGGGGAGCGTAGATGGCGGCAATGCCGGAAGCGGCGTGAGCGTATCTCCCGGCTGAATGACATATGGGGTCCATGCCAACGCAAAGAGTGCTTGGCAACCAGACTCTGTTCGGAAGGTCTTGTAGAACGGGCGATCGGCGTCAACTTCCCAGTACGCGCTGGTCAGATTTGAAAGCTCAAGAATGTTCCCCGCTGGTCGGAGTCCGCTGGAGCGTCCTGACCATCCGTCAATCAGGATCGAGTAGTCCTTGACATCCACTTGGATCACTGGAATCGACCCGTACACACCGAACGCTGCGTCGAATCGGAAGGTGACGGGACGAAAGCCCTGCTCGACCATGATCTCGTTCACGCGGCGCTCGACTTGATCGGCGCGGCTCTCGGCGCCGGTGATGAGCTTCTGACCCTCGGTCACCGCGGTGCATTGATTCGCGAATGCCGGCAGCGTCGTCGTGATCACATTCAATAGCGCGAAGGCGCGAGTCAGGCTCTCGCCACTATACTGCGATTGGTACGCGGCGCAATCAATCGGGCCGGAGATGGTTGCGCAGGTGTCGGGCACGATCGCCACCCTGACATCAGTGGGGAGGTTTACGCTGACAAGCTTGCCATCAATGATCCATGCATCGACGCCAGTGCCCGGTGGGGCATTGAAGATGTCCTGCATGTGAATAAAGTAACCCTCGGGGTTGGTGACAGGATCGGTTTCGAACTTGCCGTCGGTCATCGACTCACGGAGTGCCTCGCGCTTCTCCCAACGCGGGCTTCCCTCCGTCGCGGTAATGATCGCCCAATCACAATCAGCGGGGTCGAGGACCTTCAGACGTTCCAGAGTGGCGCGGGTGGCGCGAAGCGGATTGAAAAGAGGCGACTGCCAGACCGGCTCGGTGAGCGTGAGTGTTTGCGGGTCGCCGGTGTCTATGCGATTCCAAAATGCAAGGTTCCAGTCGCGCACCTCTTGTTTCTGTGCCGCGGTCATGTCACCATAAAAGGGACCGATGTAGTCGCCGGCATTCAATGGCTGCGCTGTCGCGCATCCGCCGAATACAAGTGATGCGGCGACGAACATCAAACGATGAAGCGGCTGACGCATGAATTGTAACTCCTCAGGCAACAGAGAGTATCGGATCGCCCCCCCCCGGTCAAGCAGCTTCACATTCAAAGCACGAACACATTACAACCCCCTGTTCGTTGCGAACAAACGCAAGACAGCCCCTCCGGTACGAGAGCGACCCTGCGCTCACGCGCGACACCGGCGCTCGCGCTCGTGCGTGCGTTTCGGGGCGGATTGATCAGCAAACCGGCACCCAAAGTCCCCATCGCGACAAATCGACGCGACACTTCCTCGGCGTTCGACTTGCGGCTTGAGCATCCGGCATCGCCTCAGAGTCTACCACGCCCCGCACAGAAACGAACGCGGCCCGTCGCGATCAGGCGACGGGCCGCGGGTATGCGTATTGACTCTCGAACTCCGCGACTTCACAGAGCCTCAGTCACGGCGTCCTTTGCGAGATCACCCAGCGCTCTGCATTACTTCGCGCGACGAGCCCGACGACCCGCCGCCAGAAGTCCGAGGCCCGCCAGCGCGCCCGCGCCCGGCGCCGGCACCGCCGTGAAC
>JAIEQQ010000700.1 GCA_019747615.1 Phycisphaerales bacterium | reverse complement strand
GGCCCACTGCACGCTGACGATCGTCGCATCGCGCTGGATCATCGCCGTTGATCGCGCAACATCCACAACGCCCCGCGCATCCAGCGGCAGCGTTCGAATCCCTACGCCGCTCGGGCCCCCATCACTCTCCGCCCGCGATAGCGACTCGCACAACGACCGGATCGCGGCGTGTTCCACCGCCGTCGTCACAATCACCGGCGGCCGCAGCCCGCTTCGCGCGCCGAGCACGCCGCGGATCGCCAGATCGATCGACTCCGTGCCGCCGCTGGTGAGCGTCAGCGTGCGCGGGCGCACGCCCAGCAGATTCGCGACGCTCTGCCTCGCCACGTCAACCGCGCGCCGAGCCTGCTGCCCGGCGCGATGCACGCTCGACGGGTTGTGCCAATCGGTGCGCAAGTGCTCTGCAACGCCGGAGATCACCTCATCCAGCGGCTGCGTCGTCGCGTTGTTATCAAGGTTGATCACGACGCCTCAGTGTGCTCGCTCTTGGGTGTTCAAGACCGGCATCTCCTTCAGGTACCGCACCGCCGCGGGGTGCTTGGACTCGATGAAGTCGCCATGCGGGCCATCGAAAATCACGCGCCCCTCGTCGAGCATGATCACCCGCGGCGCCAGCCGTCGCAGCAACTCGCGATCGTGCGTCACGACGATGCTCGTGCGATGGGCGGTATCGGGCTTGGTGTTCTCGGCGCGCCGGGCGCGATGGTGCGTCGCCCAGATCAGCTCGTGAATCTGGGCGCTGATCACCGGATCGAGCCCGGTGGTCGGCTCGTCGTAGAAGAGCACCAGCGGGTCCGCCGCGATCGCGCGGGCGATGGCGACGCGCTTGGCCATGCCGCCCGAGAGGCTGTCGCGCTCTTTGCCGATGACATCATCGGCGTCAAGCGCCGCCGCAATGACGCTCTCGCGCACTCGCGCCGTAATCTGCTCCGGCGTCATCGACGCGTGCTCGCGCAGCCAGAGCGCGACATTCTCGAACACGGTGCCGCTGAACAGCGCGTTACGCTGAAACACCACCGACCACGCGAGCCGGACGCTGTCGAGCAGCTCCTCGTCGATCGCGTTCAGATCGACCAGCGGCGTCCGTGCCGAGGTGTGGTCCACCGCTTCAACGGTGCCCGAGGTCGGGCGCATCAGGCCGGTAAGGTGATCCAGAAGGACGGTCTTACCGCCGCCGCTGGCGCCGACGATCGCGACAAGCTCCCCGGCGCTGATCTCCAGCGAGATGTCGTGGAGGACGACGCGCGGACCGAACTCCTTTCGCAGCGATCGAGCGCGCAGCTCGGTGGCCCCGAGCGTGAGCGGGAAGAGCTCAACAGCGCGCTGGCGGGAGGAGCCGAACATACCAGAGCATAGGAAACGGCCCCGCCTCGATGAGAGGCGGGGCCGCGAATGTTGACTCAAGATCATCCAGCGCGTGCGGCGATCAGGCCCGGCGACGACGGCGCGACGCCACCAGGCCACCGATGGCCACCAGCACCAGCGACGCCGGCGTCGGCACCGGCATCACATCCAGGCCATCAACATTGTCACCGGCCCGCAGGCCCAGGCTCTCCGCCGCAGCGTAGAGCTGGAACGTGCCGTCAAAGTCCGTAATGAAGATGTCCGCCGCCGAAAGATTCCGCCCAAGAATCGCATCAAAGATGGCCAGCGCCGCAGAGCCCGGCGACAGCGAGAAGAGCATGGTGTCGGCGTTGAAGCCGGCGAAGATATCAATGCCACCGAAGTCCTGAAGGAGGCCGCCATAGGGCTGGAAGCTGCCCAGGCCGATGTAGCCGTTGGTGGCAAAGAAGCTCGCGTCCTGGTTGGTGCCCGCCAAGAGCGGAAGGTTCGCAGCCAGGCCGGCACGCTGCAGGGCGATGCCGTCAATGGCGTTGTTGGCACCAAGCCCGATATCCGCGGCGCTCGCAAAGCGACGCAGGCCCGGCCCGTTCGCCGCGGTGTTGTTTCGGAGCACATCCGCCGCGGACCAACCATTGGCCGCCAGCGAGACCGAGCCGGTGTCCAGCGTGATGAAGGTGTTGAAGTTCTGGCCCAAGACATCGGTGCGCGCCGCGACGCCCAGCGCGCTGCCGGGATTGTGCGTATCGCCCGGCGTGCGGATGACCGGATCAAGATTGCGCATCGTGGTCGCGGCGCTGGCGTTGATCATGCCGTCGATCGACCGCAGATCAAAGTCACGCATGTTGTCCTCGTTGCCCCAGCCGGCGGCGCTCGCCAGCGGACCGGCGTTTCCAGCCAGGCCCATGACATCCTGGTTATACCGCAGCACATTGGGGCCGAAGCCGTTGACCCCGGTCACCGTCGTGTTGCCGTTGATGTCCGTCGACGTGATCGCCGTCGGCCGACGCGCGAAATCCGCCTGGAAAATGTCCGCGGCGTGCTGGTTCAGCGCCCGCTGCCCCGCGACGCCGCCGCCGAAGCCGATCGAACCGACATTGAGCGTGCCAAGGCCGGGAACATTGACAACCGCCGCGGCCTGACCCTGCGACGCGCGATCAACCGAGAAGTACACCGTCGACCGCTGGGCAATCGTCTCGCCGCCAACGCTGAGCGAGGAAATGGAGTCACCAAGGTTGGCGACAGTCGCGCCCTGAAGGCCCAGGGCCTCAGCGCCGGAGATGTACCCGGCGTTGGACTGCGTCATGTGCGTGCGGAAGATCGTGGTGGCGTTGAACGTGCCCGCAGTCGCGGCGATCGGCGTGCCGTTGACGTTCGTGCTGCCGTCGGGGTTCGACCCGCCGGCGGGGATGTTGATCGCAGGGCGACCGAACTGCGTGTACTGGTTCACGCCGGTGCGATCAAGACCCGAGGAGAGACGATCAACCGTGATCAGCGCGCCGGTGGAAACGAGGTCGCGGTCGCCTTGCAGACGCGGGCCGAACATCAGCAGCGACGGCTGGTTGTTGTTGCCGGGGTTGGCCGAAAAATCCCAGTACTGGCCGAAGCCGTTGAAGAAGTCGGTGCCGAGCAAGCCAGTGGGCCGCGCGACGCTCGGAGCACGAGTCGTCGCCGCGCCTGTGTCGGCGAGATACAGGCCTGTCGGCGCTTGGGTGCCATTGGGAACATTCGCGCCGCCGTTTTGTGCGACGCCCAAGAGCGCCTGCTCAGCCGCGTTCAGTTGCACGAACGGGCGTGCGTTGAGCGAAACGCCGTTGGTGTTCGCGGCACCGGTGTAGGTATTGAATCCGTCCGGCGATGCAACGTTGCCGGTGATCAACCCCGCAGCGTTATAGGTCGACCGCTGCGCCTGCATCGTCACAGCGAACATGAAGTTCGGGTTGGTGTTCTGATTGATCGTTGGTACGCGCGTGTTGGGCACGTACACAGAGCCGCCCAGCGGCAGCGGAATGTCCACGCCGGGCGTGAACATGTTCACGCTCGTGTAGGAGTATTCGGTCAGGGTGTTGGCGTCGGCGGTCACGCCAGCCATGGCGGCGTTCGCGTTGCTGGTCCCAAAGTGGAACGGCGTGTAGCCAGCGTTGACCGGGTCAACAGCTCCGACCAGCGGCCTGGCATTCGCGCCGCCACCGAGGAAGCTGGTGCCGATGATCAGGTTGTTGAACTCCCCGTTGTACCAGTTGACCGCCGGCGTGAGCGTCCGGGATGCCGGTGCGGTGTTGGCACGATTGGCGGTCGCCGAGAACGTCTGGGTCTGGAACCCCGCGTTCACGACCTCGGGGCCGCCGAAGCTCCCGCCGAGCATTCCGCCGACGTTGAGGTTTGAAGCAATCCCCGCTCGACCGAAGTTCTGGAAGAAGTCCCCGCCAGCGGGCGCCGTCGGTATGCCCCACAGCGAGTTCGTGCTCGGCGGCACGAAGACCGCTGGCGCGCCTGTGTCATAAATGCCCATGGCGATCTGGGGTGTCGGCGCAAACGGAACTGGGAGCGAAAGCGACACGCTCACCATCGGACGCAAGTTGCGTACGACGTTCGCCCCCGTCTGGCCCAACGTCGTAGACGACAAGCCCGCGCACACCACCAGCGCAGCAGCACCACGGACACGATTCATGCGAGTGTTCATCTCTCTCCTCCAGTTCACAGCCGCGACGATCTGTGAGCACGCATCGCGACCGAGAACCGAAGATACCTGAAATCTCTCAACGAGGCCACCAAGAACCCGTGAATTCAGCCCGCCGGCGATCTTCTAGAAGACATCAGCGTTCGGTGCCCGGCACTCAGCGGCCATGGAAACCCCTCGCCTCCCCGATCCCAGAGGAACACGCACCCCCAAAGCAGCGTCCAAACGAACACCCGCCGTGAATCACGCACGGCATTCCGTCATTTGTTCGGGCCGGCCCCGGCGACAAACGTCAGATCAATCGCACGCTCGGCGACCGCGCCGATCGCCTCGTCTCTCAGCGTGACCTTCAACGAATACTTCCCAGGTGCCAGCGAAGCGGGCAGATCAACGCGCTGGGTCGTGAAAAAGTCCCGCCGCCGATTGCGCGATTCCTCCTTCAGCGACTGTCGCCTTGCGGTCCAGATCACCGAGCCCATTTCCGAGTACAGCGCCAGTTCCTGACTCAGCTCCACCGTGAAGCGCGATGGCGCGCCCGTTTCCGTCGTGCCGGCCGGCGCGGGGGCGTTGGTGAAGCCGTCGACCTCAGTATAGAGCAGCGCCGAGAACGCTTGCCCCGCCGGAAGCGTGGTGCTGGCGATCGGCAAGAAGCGGCCGAAGGACTCGACGCGCGTGCAGAGCTGCACCGCCGGGAGCGTGAGTGTGCCGCTGGGAACCACGGCGGCGCTCGCCTCGACAATCGCTCCCACAACGCGGTCGCGATCGGTCGCGACACTGAGCTGCCGCAGGAGCGTGTCGGTCGCGTCGATCACTCGCGCGTCGGGCGCATCCAGCGATGGCCGCAGCGAAGCGGCGCGGCTGGCGAACACACGCGATGCGCTCACGCCCGCGCGATCCGGCTCGCCCTCGGCGCTGCTGCGCCAGAGCAACGCACGGAGCGCCTCGCCCATGGCCTTGGCCGGTGCGGGCGTCGCGCCGGAGGTGTTCAACTCCGCAAGCTCGCTAAGCAGTCGCTCGCGGCGCTGCGTGGGGGTTTCCTTCGCAGGCGCGGTTGCGAGGCGAGCGGGCGCGACCGCCACGGGCGATCGCTTCGTGTCCGCGGCTTCCATGCTCGACGATCGCGGGGTGAGCGGCTCGGTGCTTGAGTCCGGCGAAGCACCCGCGTCTGCGGTCATCGCTTGCGGCGTCTCGGTGATCTGAGTGTTGGGGCCTGCGCGTTGCTGATCCGCGGGCGGTGCGCTCGGGCCGTCGGCCATCGGTGCTTCGGGCGCCGCGGTCAGTGTCGGCCGTTGACTCGCCAGCGCGCGGCGCGGCGTACTTGGCACCGGCGCCGCCGCTGATGCCGGCGTCGCCGGTCTTGCGATCGGGCGAGCGCCTGGGTTGAGCTGGCGCGATGCGTTCGGGTCTGCGAGGAAACCATCGAGCGATTGAGCCGCGGCGGCGAACTGCGATTCGGGTGTTGCCGGCGTCGCGTCTGCCGCGGTGCCCGTCTGGCCAGGGGTGCCGGCGGTCGCGGACTCGCTGTTGCCCGCGCAACCAACCAGAGCGCACGCCGTGAGCGAGATCGTTGCCAGCAGGCAAGAAACGCGAGACGGGCCAGACAACGCGTGCGTGTGGTTCATGGTGCAAGCCTCCGAGGCGGAGAAACAACTTCGCGGCACACTGCTTATCGGCAGAGGCGGCGCGCTGGCGTGAGTGGTTCGTTCGCGTACCGCCAGCCAAAGCCGCGCGCCGCCACGTTTCGGTGTCGCTCGGCATCAAATGGAGCATGATCCAGTTCAATCGCCAAAGTCGAGTTCTGACGCATCTGATCGCGGTGTGCGGGTGCGCGGT
>JAIEQQ010000073.1 GCA_019747615.1 Phycisphaerales bacterium | reverse complement strand
TGCCGGCTCGATGGGAAAAACGCCGTCTTTATCACGAGAAAACCCTTCGACGTGCTCGTCGAAGGGTTTCACTTTGAGAACAATCGGGGCGAGAGGATTTGAACCTCCGACCTTTTGGTCCCGAACCAAACGCGCTACCAAGCTGCGCTACGCCCCGTGCGTTTCGAATACTAGGCGCTCAAGCCGCGTTGGAGCGGGTTGGAACGGATTTTCGTGTGCGTGTGCGTGTGCGTGTGCGTGTGCGTGTGCAAGACGGGAATCTGTGGGTTCTCGCGCCGCGGCGTCGCATCGCAGTCTTCCAGCGTTCGTTCTGCGGCGTTCGATTTGATCTTGGTGTCTGAGGACGGTCTGAGGGTTGTTTCAGTGCCGTCGTCTCAGCGGTGGAAGGCCGCGCTTTGGCTGCGTGAAGGCTGGCTACTGGGCGCTCGTGGTGGTTTCGGCGGGGAAGTTCGGGCGCGTCGAGTAGACGTTGTCTTGCCGCGTGCCGGGGTTCCCGTCGCGGCCGGAGGAGTAGAAATAGGGCCGCTCGCCGGCGCTCAAGCCCTCGTCGGCGTCGCCGGTCCACGAGGTCTGGTAACCGGCGCCGCTCGGGTCAAACGGCATCGCAGCGCGGCGGAAGGTCGCCCGCTGCGTGCCGCCGCCGGCGATCGCCAGATCGAGTTCGAGGTTGGCTCGGCCCACGCTGGTAAACGACGTCGCGCCGGGCGATGCCTGTCGGAAGCCGTTGCCGAAGCCGCCGTCGTACTTCGGATGAGCGAAGCGGATCGGGCGGTCCCAGCCGTCCAGGACGGTGATCATCCTGATCGCGGTGTCGCCAGAAGCGCCCGCGCGCCGCTCCTGCGGCTCGGGGAATCGAGTCGAATACTGTGACATCTGCACCTGCACGACCCGCGACGGATCAAGCCCGCGCACGACTGATTCAATGGCCTCATTGCCGCGAACGGACGCGAAGAACAACGCCAGGCTCGGGAACGCCGGAGCGGTGAACGCGTTTGGCGGGCCGCCGACGTCCTCGGTGCAGCGCCCGTCAATCAGCGGGAACACGACGCCAGCGGAGTCACGGAACTCAGCAGGGAGCTGCCCCGGGCGCTCGGTAAGGTACGACGTCAGCGCGCTGTCGAGATTCGCGATCGTCGCCTGCGTCTGGCGTGCCCGCCCGTTCTCCGAGACGCTGCGACCAAGTCGCAGCACGATCGCCATCAGAATCCCGATGACAACCAGCACCGTCAGCATCTCGATGTACGTGAAGCCGCGCTGATCGCGGCGTGAGGTCATGTTCCGACGGCGTGCTGCTTGCATACTCGCTCCCGCGATAGTCCGACGTGTTCCGTCCGCTGATCCAAACCTCTCGGCCATCACCGACGCCCCGTCAAAACTCCCGTCGCGCCGCCCAATGTTCGCTCGGGCAATCCATGCGATCGCGCCTTAGTCTGAGCATACGCGACAACGCCCAAGTGCGCCCGCGACGGCGCGGAACTGACGCGAAGGCACAGACCCATACGCAAGGAGAACGCGCGGGGTTGCCGCGCGTTGACAACCTCGTGTCAACCGCGCGTACTCCCGCGCTGCGTTCAGCGTCGAAATGTGCCCGGAGCTCAAACCTGCTCGGGTTATGTCAGGATTGGCGGCTGCCGTTGCCCTCGATGCCCCCATCGCCGTTCTCTGCGGGCGGCGCCGTTGGCGGAGCCGCCGCGGCCTGGCCCGGCGAATCCTGCGGCGGGTTTGCCGGTCGAGACGGCGGTGTGTAGTACGGCGACTCGCCCGCTGGCGTCGTTGCCGCGCCGGGCAAAGCGATCGTCTGGGTGTAGGTCTTCGGCGCCGTCGGCGTGGGGGTCGCGGACATCGGGCGGATGCCCGAACGCATCGCCCCACCCATCGCCGCGGCGGGTGCCGGTTGCGGCGCCGGGGGCTTGATGCTGACCTTGAAGATGTAGTCCGTCACGCGATCGCGCATCTGGTCCATCATGTCGTTGTAGAGTCGCGATCCCTCTCGCTTGTACTCGATGCGCGGGTCCTGCTGGCTGTAGACGCGGAAGCTGATGCCGTCGCGGAGCTGGTCCATCGCGTAGAGGTGATCCTGCCACATCGGATCAAGCACGCCGAGCATGATTGACCGCTCGAAGAAGATCAGCTCGCCCCGCGTCACAGCCTCGACGCGCGAGCGAACGGCGTCGTCGCGCTCCTGGCCCTCAAGGTATCGCAGGGACTCGGGCACATCGGCGTCCAGAGATTCCTTGAAGTACTTTGAGAGCTCATCGAACGAAGACTTGTCCTTGGCCTCGCGATAGATGCGATCCACCCGGTTCTCGGCCAGCGACTTGGCCGAGGCGTCGATGAGTTCCTTGCGGATATCCATCGGGTGCTTGGTGAACAACTGTTGCGGCTGCCACTCGATGCCGAATCGCTGGCGAACGCTCTTGAGGAACGTCGCCAGCGCAGCCTGCGGATCCTGGGCCCGCTGGGCCTGCATGTTCTCCAGCAGATAGTCCACTGGGAACTCCGTCTCGCGTTTCTGATAGAGCTTGCGCGCCTTCTCAAGCACGAGCTTCGTGACGTTCTCTGTCCCGTCGATCGCAGCGGCCTTCACCTCTTGCGGGGTGAGCTTGATGTCGAACTTGTTCTCCGCCCAGCGCGTGAGCTCTCGCACGCCGTGGTCGTCTTCGAGGAAGCGGGAGACGCCGCTGAGATCGATCGCGTCAACCTTGTCGTCGATCGCGTGGCCGATGCGATCCAGCAGCGGGCGACGCCCCTGCTTGGCCAGGGCCCGGAGTTCGGACGCCGCGATCTCTTTGCCGAAGCGATCGTTGACCCACTTGGAGAGCCCGTCGGCATCCAGGTGTTCGCCACCTTCGGGGGTGCCGTCGGCGTCAACGCCCTCGGGCAACTCGCGCGACATGTACTCGCCCAGCGTGATCGAGGCGTTGTCTCGCCACTCTTCTCTGGCGGTGTTGCGGATGTACTCCTCGACCTCGCGCGGGCTGAGGCCCTTCAACCGATTCGGCACGAGCGTGCACTCGGCCTGGTTCTTCGCGTAATCGGCGATGCAGCGTGTCGCATACGCGCGATCAAGGAAGTCCTCGTTCGTGCCGCCGGTGGTTTGCGCGATGTACTCGAAGAACAGCGAGCGAAGATCGCGCCCCTCCAGCACACGCTGGCGAAGGCCGTAGAACCCGCGGCGCTGATACTCCATGACCTCGTCATACTCAAGGATCTGCTTGCGACGCTGGAAGTTGATCTCTTCGACCTTGCGCTGGGCGCGCTCGACACTCTTGCTGAGCATCGGGTTCTCGATCGAATCGCCCTCTTTCATGCCGAAGCGCCCGAGCATGCGGCCGACGCCCTCGCCGCCGAAGTACTTCATCAGGTCGTCCTGCAGGCTGATGAAGAAGCGGCTGGAGCCGTTGTCGCCTTGGCGGCCGGAGCGACCGCGGAGCTGGTTGTCGATACGGCGTGATTCGTGGCGTTCGGTGCCGATGACGTGAAGACCGCCGAGGTCTTCCACGCTCTTGAACCAGCGGAGGCGGTGCAGGCTGAAGCGGCCGTTGCGATCGAGCTCTGCTCGCAGCTTGTCGGCGGTGGCGCGGGCGATCTCCTTCTCGCCGAGCCAGGTGTTCTGCGTCGTCCAGTGGCGGAGCAAGCGAAGTTCGAGTTCTTCGAACTTCACGCTCTCGAGCTCGCGCTTCGGAACGCCCAGCTCGGTCGGCGCCATCTTTCGATAAATGCCCTCGCGGAGCTGCTGCTCGGAGCTGTCGATCGTGACCTCGCGCGGGCAGATCGAACGCCGGAGCCAGTGGTCCAGCAGCGCTTCGCGAGTGACCTTGCCGAGCTTGATGTCGGTGCCGCGACCGGCCATGTTGGTGGCGATCATCACCGAGCCGATCTGGCCGGCGTTCTCGACGATGTGCGCCTCTCGCTCGATGTTCTCCGGCTTGGCGTTCAGCACCTCGTGCTTGATGCCGTACTTCTTGGTGAGCATCTCGCTGAGCAGCTCGCTCTTCTCGACGCTGGTGGTGCCGACGAGGATCGGGCGTCCCATGTCGTGGAAGTTCTTGATCTCGTCGACGATGCGATCCCACTTGTCCTGCTCGGTGAGGAAGATGATGTCGTCAAAGTCGCGCCGCGTCACCGTCTTGTTCGTCGGGATTGTCACGACGTCGAGCTTGTAGATGTCGTGGAACTCTTGCGCCTCGGTGTCGGCGGTGCCGGTCATGCCCGCCAGGCGCTTGTACATCTTGAAGAAGTTCTGCACCGTGATGCTGGCGACGGTCTGCGTCTCCTGCTTGATCGGCACGTTCTCCTTGCACTCCATGGCCTGGTGCAGGCCGTCGGACCACTGACGGCCGACCATCGGGCGGCCGGTGGAGACATCGACGATCACAATGCTGGGCTCGACACGCCCGGTCTGCGGGTTCTCTGATGGCGCGACGATGTAGTCCTTGTCCTTCTGATAGACCACGTGCGCACGCACCGCCTGCTCCAGCAAGTGCGGCACGTCCATGTTCTCGCCGACGTAGAACGAGCCGATTTTGGCGACCTTCTGAGCCTCTTCCACGCCCTCGTGGCTGAGGTGGACGGTCTTGCGTTCCATCTGCACTTCGAAGTACTGGGTGTGCTTGGCCCGCTGGCCCTCGAGCACCGGCAGCTTCTCACGGGCGATCTTCAGGCGGTCCTGAAGAGCCGGAACCTTGGCCTTGTCGCGCGCGTTGCGAATGTCACCCTCGAGGCCCTTGATGAGCTTCTTGATGTTGTTGATCTCGTCATCGCACTGCTGCCAGGGGCGCTGCTTGGCGTGCAGGTGCTTGGCCAGCATGTCCGCAAGCTCGTAGCGCGGGCGATACTCGTGGGCCTGGCCGCTGATGATCAGCGGCGTGCGGGCCTCGTCGATCAGCACGCTGTCCACCTCGTCAACGATCGCAAAGTCGCGCCGGCGCTGGACCTGCTGCTCGACGGAACGCTTCATGTTGTCGCGCAGGTAGTCGAAGCCGAACTCGGCGGTGGTGCCGTAGACGACGTCGCAGAGGTACATCTGCCGCTTCATATCCTCGGGCTGCTGGTGCTGCGGGTGGATCGCCCCGACGGTGAGGCCCAGCGCCCGGAAGAACGGGAACGTCCAGTCGCGGTCTCGCTGCACGAGGTAGTCGTTGACGGTGACGACGTGGACCTTCAGCCGCTCGACGCAGGCCAGGAACGTCGCCAGCGGCGCGACGATCGTCTTGCCTTCGCCGGTCTTCATCTCGCTGATCTTGCCCTCAGAGAGCACCATCGCGCCGATCAACTGCACATCAAACGGCCTCGCCCGGAACGGCGGGCGGCTCTCGGGGAACAGCTCCCGCACGTTGTCGTAGATCGCGTTGGGGATATCCACCTGCTGCCAGCCGGGGATCATCGACTCGCCACCCAGGAACGGGCCGGTCGGCTCGCACGGCGGCGTAGCGTCCATCTGCGCCTTGGTCTGGTCGTACAGCGCCCGCACCTCGGGCCGCAGCGTGGAGGGATCAAACTTCCGCTCGGGGTCGAAGATCTTGCGGATGCCGACGCCTCGATCCATGCCCTCGCGAGCGACCGCGAACGCGTCGGTCATGAGGTCGAACGCCTTGGCGCCCTTGTCCAGCCGCTCTCGCAGGACCTTGACCTGCGAGCGCAGCTCCGCGTCGGTCATCGCGCGGTACTTGGGCTCCATTGCATTGATATCGCTGACCCGCTGCAGATACCGCTTCACAAAGCGGTCGTTGCGCGAGCCGATGATGCGGTTGAGGATCGGGCCGATAATCGGAATGTCTTGCTTGGCCATGGTCTACCTTGGGTCTTTGTGCCCGCCGGATCTCTCGATCCATCGGGGCAGTC
>JAIEQQ010000182.1 GCA_019747615.1 Phycisphaerales bacterium | reverse complement strand
ACAACGCTCACCGGCACGATTGAGATCAATGGTGCGTATCGCCCGTTCGTCATCACCAACTTCGTGATCCCCGCGCCCGGCAGCGCTGCCTGCTTGGTGGTGATGGGTGTGCTTGCATCACATCGCCGCCGGTGAGTGCGCGGGGTTTTTCAGACGCTTGAACCAACGTGAGCGCCAAGCGACTAGGTTCGCTACGCCCCTCTCGGAGAGAGGGGGTACCCAAAGACACGCCTCACTCCATCGCCCGCCGCCCCTGAATCGCATCCGCGAGGATGGCTTTGTTGGCGTGTTCGAGTTGCGTGCCGGTGGGAAGGCCGCGGGCCAGGCGGTTGAGTTTGAGGGACTTGAAGCGTTTGAGTTGCTCGGCCAGATACATCGATGTTCCGTCGCCTTCCAGCGTCGGGTTGAGCCCGAGGATCACTTCGCGGATCGGCACCGCCCCGGCGTTGTTGGCGCTGTCGCGCAGGCGATCGATGAACGCAGGGATTGTCAGGTCGCCGGGGCCGACGCCATCCAAGGGCGAGAGCCGCCCGAGCAACACGTGATACAGGCCCTTGTAAACGCCGGTGGTCTCCAGCGCCAGCACATCCCGCGGCTGCTCAACGACCATCACGCAGTGCCGCTCACGCGATTCATCACGGCACACGCCGCAGAGATCCGTATCCGTGAGATTGAAACACACGCGGCAGTTCCGCACCGTCCGCTTCAAATCCGCGATCGCACGCGCTAGCGCATCAACCTTCTCCGCCGGTGACTTCAGCAGGTACAGCGCCATCCGCTCCGCCGAGCGCCGCCCGATGCCCGGCAGCGCGCCCAGCTCATCAATCACGCGATCGACCGGCGCGGGGTAGCCGGTGGGATACGCGCCGAGTGCGTCACGCGTCGGCTTCTTCGGTGCTTTGCGCGACGGGTTGATCGGGCCTTGCTCGGCGGGCATGACGCCATCGTATCAAGGCGTGGTAGGCGTGCGGGAACGCGACATGGATGCCGACGCTGGCGAGGCCGGCGAAGATGCCGAGCCATGGCGTCGTCTCACGCTCAAAGGTCCTGCTCCAAGGGGAGCCGTGCGTCCACGAGCCCGACGGGAGTTGCCGCGCGTAGATCGCGATCCAGATCAAGAGGGCCAAAAGCACTCGCGTGATCCACGGCCGCGTCGAAAGTCGCCAGCTCAGGAGCATCGCGGTGCTGATCGCGCACGCTGCGCCGCTGATCATGATCGCAGGACTTTCGTGACCGGCCATGAGCGAGCGGCGCACGTTCGCGGCGAGCGTCGGTTGACTGAAGATCTCGAGCGCCGTTGCCAGCGATGTGGTCAGTGCCCACGGCAGAGCGACTGTGCAAACGACAAGCGCCAGCGCGGCGCTTCCGCGGGTTGGCAATAGCTGAGTGACGGCCGTTTACCGCTTCTGATGCACCTCCGGCCACCAGAAGTCATTTCCGCACTCGGGGCATGTGCCGCAGCGGTGTTCGAGCGCCAGGCCGGAGAGGTCATATCCGCATCGCAGGCACAGGCCCTGGCAGATCTTCGGGTCCACGGGTGCCGCGACGAGCTGGCGGGTGCGGACGAACGCCGAGCGGAGGACCGCGGCGACGACCAGCGCGATCGTGAGCCACGTCATCAGGTCTTCAGGATTGCCTCGTCGAGACATGGTGTGGGCTTCTGTGTGTGATGGCGTGGAGCTACGGGTGGTCGAGTTTGAGAGTGCGACCGCGTGGCGCCATAAATCGCCGTGCGTGTGAAAGCGCGATGTGGATGCCGACGCTGGCGAGGCCCGCCGCGGCACCGAGTAGTGGCGCCGCCTCTCGGTCAAACGTGAGCCGCCACAGCGAGCCGTACGCCCACGAGCTCGTCGGCAGATTCCACGCGCACACGCCGAGCCAGAGCGCCAGCGCCAACATCACCCGTGAGAACCACCAGTGCATCGGAATGCGCCAGCTCAGCAGCATGGCGACACACATCGCGCACGCCGCGCCGCTCCGCATGATCGGGTGATACTCGGACGACATCGCGTACGACCGCCACAGATTCGCCGCCATCCCGGGCGAGTCAAAGTACGTCATCAGGCTTGTGATCAAATCGGTCAACGCCCGCGGCAACAAGGTCGCGGCGAAGACGACAAAGAACGCAGCGAACCCTCGCATGGGCATCAACCGCGTGGTGAGCATCTCTCTGGATTGCGGGGCTTCGGGCCACGACGGCGGGAGTTCGGGCGAGAGAAAGCCGGCACCACACTCCGGACATGTCCCAGCGCCATTGGTCAGCGTGAGACCCGAGAGGTCATACTCGCACCGCAGGCAGTGGCCATCGTGCTGCGAAGCCTCCGGCGGCTTGGGAACCCAACTGTGAATCACCGACGATCGCCACACCGCCGCGACCGCCAGGCCGATCGTCAGCCAGCTCATCAGGTCGTCGGATGGTCCGTATCGCATACTCATAAGTGCACCGATTCATGATCATCCATTCGAGCCGATGGTGCGTTGGGTTCGCGGCAACTGGCGAGTTGGGCGCCGACGGATCGCCGGAGTTCCTCGCGTTTGAGTCTCGGCGAGTGATCGCGACGCGGTGAACGCCGGCAGTCGCGCCCCCTCCGGCTCGCGGACTCGCCACCTCCCCCGGTAGGGACCGGGGGAGGGCGAAGACACCTCACCCTCCCCCGTTTCCTAACGGGGGAGGTGCCGCGCTTCGCGGCGGAGGGGGCGGCGCTACGGAGTTCTCCACGTCCTTCGGTGGTCCTCAACTCTCAAGCGCCGCGGTCCTCTCGCGGCCCGTCATGCGAGAGGCCACGTCGGTCTTGCGACGCCCAACCTTCGCTGACCATTCGCCTCACTCGTGCTTCTTGGCGCTCACCGTCAACGTCGCCGGCTTTTCCTGGCGGCGTGCCCGGGCCCGCCGGCTGAAGAACGGCACCGGCAGGATGTTCCGCAGCAAGTAGCCGCCGGCCACCAGCGCCAGCAGCGTTGTTGCCCAGAACTGCCAGTCTTGGTACGGGATCGACATCGCATCTCACGATAGCAGGCTGCTGGCGATGTGATACGCCGCGAGCGCGCCGAGGTACGCGACGAGCGTCATCCACACCAGTTGCAGCAGCGCCCACTTGGCGTGCCCGGCCTCGCGCGCCGTGACGACGAGCGTGGGCAGGCATTGCATGGCCAGGACGTAGAAGACCAGCAGGCTCCAGCACGTCGCGGGGTTGAAAATGGGCGTGATGCCGTCGCCCCGCGTGGCGGTGGCGAGTTCTTGCCTCAGCGTCTGATTGCGGGCCTCGTCATCGCCTTCTTCCTCGCCGGCGATGACGACGCTCATGGTGCTGACGAAGACCTCGCGGGCCGCGAAGCTGGCGATGACGCCGACGGTGAGCTGCCAGTCATACCCAAGCGGCGCGAAGGCCGGCTGCGCCGTGCGCCCGAGCATGCCCATGAACGAGCTGCTCTTGGCGTGCGCGTGTTCGATGCGATCGGCGCGGGCGCGGACGTCCGCGGCGGTCGTCGGCTCGCCTGGACCGTTGATCGCAGCCTCGCCGATCGTCGGCACCGCAGAATCGTCCGCCAGGCCAGCGACCGACTGGCGCAGCTCCACCGCTTGCGTCGGCGCATCGACCTTCGGGAACGAGCCGAGCCACCAGAGGATGATGCAGATGGCCAGGATGGCGGTGCCAGCCTTTTTGATGAAGACCATGCCGCGATCGATGGTGGTGCTCAGCGCGTTGCGCAGGCTCGGGAGTTTGTACGACGGCAGCTCCAGCGCCATCGGGCGTGTGCTGCCGCGCAGGATCGTGCGACGTGCCAGTAGCGCGCTGAAGACGCCGGCGAGAATGCCAAGCGCATAGCAGCCGACGAACGCCGCGGCGGCGAGCCAGGGCGAGTCCTTGAAGAGCAATCCCGTCAGCAGCACGTACACCGGCAGCCGCGCCGAGCAGGTCATGAACGGCGCGACGAGGATCGTCGCGAGGCGCTCGCGCGAGTCGGGGATGCTGCGAGCGCTCATGATCCCCGGCAGCGCGCAGGCGTGGCTGCTCAGCAGCGGCACAAACGCGTGCCCCGGCAGGCCAAACGGCCGCAGCGCGCGGTCCATCACGAACGCGGCCCGCGCGAGGTAGCCGGTGTCTTCAAGCAGCGAGATCAGGAAGAACAGCAAACAGATCTGCGGCAGGAAGACCACGGTGCTCCCCACACCCGCGATCACGCCATCTTTCAGAAGATCGTGCAGGAGCCCCGGCTCCCAGCCCGCAGTGGCCCAGATCCAATCAACGCCGCCGCCGAGGTTGGCGAAGAGTTGCTCGATCCACCCCATCGGGTATTGAGCCGCAGTGAAGATCGCGCCAAAGAGGCCGGTCATGACCAGTGCGAAGACCAGCACGCCCGAGAGCGGGTGCGTCAGGACAAGATCGGCGCGATCGCTGAACGTGTGCCCGATGGATTCGCTCGGGCCGCTGGTCGCCTTGATGACGGTGCGCTCGGCCCACTGCCGCAGCTGGGCATCGGTGCCCGGCGCGGTGCGTGTGGGGACGGCTTCAGTGCGCAAAGTGCGAGCAAGGGTGTTGATGAGCTCCGGCAGCCCTCGCCCGCTGCGGGCGCTGATCGCCATCACCGGGCAGCCCAGTTCGGCGCTCAGCGCGCCGGTATCGACACGCAGGGCCCGCTTCTCGGCCAGGTCGATCATGTTCACCGCGACAACCGTCGGCAGGCGGCGGCGGAGCGCCTCGCCGACCATGACCAGGTTCCGCCCGAGGTTCGTCGCATCAAGCACGATCAGCAGCGCATCGGGCACCTGCGCGGTGAGACCCGCCGGCGCAAGCTCGCCATTGAGCACCGCACGCGCCACATCGGCCTCGGGCTGGCGGAGTTCTAGCGAGTACACGCCGGGCAGATCGATGAGGTCGATCGTGACCTCTTGGTCCGACGACGGCACCGAAACGCGACCGGTGCGAGCGTCGAGCGTCGTGCCCGGAAAGTTGCTGGTCTTGTGCGTGAGCCCCGTCAGGCGGTTGAACAGCGTCGTCTTGCCCGTGTTGGGATTGCCCAAGAGCGCAACGCGGCTCAGGAGTGGACCCGCCGCGTCGGTTGCGCGCGTCGGCGGCGTTGGGTTTGCGGGCGTGCCGATCACCGATGGAACGTCGTTCATGGACGCGGCTCCAGAAATGCAACCGTCACGTCGTCGTGTGAGAGCTTCAGGTCTCGCTCGAAGGCGTGACCTGGATCTTGGCGGCCAGCGGACGCGCCAAGCCGATGCGCGATGCACAGCGACAGCCCTCGCCGCCGCCGTCTTGTGCCGTGATGCCGCTGACCACTGCGACGATGCAGGGCTCACCCGAGCGACACATCACGACGCGGCTGCCGACCGCGAGGCCCATGGCCGCGAGCAGTGATGCGTCGTCCTGTGCAAGATCCGCCGAAGCGATGACGCCGCCCTGACCGGGGCGCAGGACACACAGACTCACGGTCGGACAGACCTTGCCGCCGGTACACGCACAGCCGGGATCCACCGGCAGGCTCTGGTCGCCAGACTTAGGAGAAGAAGTGGCCATCACGGAAGCATAGCGCCCCGGCGAGCGATGGCGAGCGAGATGAGACTGAGTCGCAACGGAATGGAAGGCACTGGGGACTGGGCGTCGGGATGAGTCTTCTATAAGACTTGGTGGGGCCGGTGAGCACGGGGCAAAAAGCCGAACGCCCGCCGCGGTGAAGCGGCGGGCGTTCGCACACACAGGAGTCGGGTTGGTCGAGGCGGCCCTCACCGGGCAGGGCAAAGGTAATCGATGCCACGGGGCGGGCCAGCGTGTTCCCTGGAAATGTAAAAAATCGTGCCTCTGGAGCCCGGAATTGCAATGGCGCGTCGGAC
>JAIEQQ010000479.1 GCA_019747615.1 Phycisphaerales bacterium | reverse complement strand
TGAACTACAAAGCCGAGAACAACGCGTACCCCGCGCGAGCGATGTTCATCCTCCCCGCGCCCGGCAAGATGGACGAGGTGATCGCCGGGCTTGACATCGCCGCCGCCCGCGCCGCGCTGCGAAAGGAACTGGTGCAGTTGCACCTGCCGCGGTTCGACCTCGCGACCAACGCCCCGCTGAAGCCCGCCCTCAGCGCCATGGGCATGGCGTCGTCGTTCGACCCCGCCACCGCCGATTTCTCGCTCCGCACAAACGACCGCCCGAACCACGTCACCGACATCGTCCACGCCGTGCGCATCAAGATGGACGAGACCCGCACCGAAGCCGCCGCGGCGACCGGCATGCCCACCGCCGGCTCACCCGGCCCCGCAGAGCCGCCGAAAATCTACGAAGTCCGCCTCGACCGCCCGTTCATCGTCGTGATCACTCACGAGCCAACGGGCGCGGTGCTCTTCGTCGCCCGCGTGAACGACCCGCGAAAGTGAGACAATCGGTCGCCGCGCTGATCCCTCGGATCGTCCGCCCAGCCCCCGCGAATCCAACGCCGCGCGTGCCCCGCACGCGTGGCGTTTCACTCAATCCGGCGCACCGACCGTGTAGTTCACCCGCACCGCCTGCACCGTCTTGGAGTCCGTCGGCCCCCAGAGCCCATCGACGGGGAAGATCTGCACGATGAAAACACTGTTCGTATCGACAACGGTGTTCCCCGGAAGCGTCACGGTGCGAGAGGTCGGCAGCGGCGAACTGTCGGTCAGGTTGATGTCCCCCGCGACCTGGCTCATGTTCGGAACGCTGAGGTTGTAGCGGAGCAGAGCCGCGCGGAGATTCCCGGTCGGGTCGCTGTCGCGATAGTGGATCGTGATCGACTCAAGTCGCGCGCCGATCGGCAGCGGCACCGTCGCGATCAGCGAGGCGTTGCTGGGGTTCGGCCCCGCGATGCCGAAGCTGATGTTGTTCACCACGGCGTTCTCAGCCCCAGTGCAGCGAAAGTCCGTGTAGCCAAGCATCACGCTGCGCGATTGCAAAGACCCATATTGGAAACCGGTCGCTCGCACCGTCCCGGCGACCTCAAGCTGGGTCTGGGGGTTGAGCGTGCCGATGCCCACGCGCCCGGTATCCGTCCGCGTCGTGAGCGACCAGCCGCCCCCGGCGTAGCCGAAGAAGCCGACGTTGTTGTCGTCCGCCATGCCGACGAACGCCCGGAAGTTCGGGCTGTTCACCGGCGACGCGAAGATCAGCCCAGGGCTGTCCCCGCTCGCGCCCGCGCCGCCTCGAACCAACCCGCGGCTCAACAGATCGATTCCGCTCGCGCTCGCCGCCGTCTGCGCCGAGCCCGCCTTGTTCGCATAAATCGCCCGCGGCGTCGCCCCGATCCGCTGCCTCGGCGAGAGCACCGTACTCCCGCCGGTGCCGTTGGACGGACGCACCGCAACCTCCAGCCAGCGATTCTGAGACGTCTCCCACAACACATCGCCGAAATCAAAGCTCGTCGTGAACACGCCGTTGCTCACCGGCACGTTCGTCTTCTCCAAGCCAAACAGCAGCGGCGCCCCACCCGTCGGCTCCGCATACACCGTAAACCCAATGTCATAGGGCTCGTTCACCGGCGCTCCACCGGCACCCTCAATCTTGCCTTGATACGTGATCGCGCTCGGCCCCGGCTGAAACCCCGTGAAGTTCAGCGTGAACCCAAACGGTCCCGCCGAAGCAAAGCCGTTGTAGTTGTGCGTGAAGTTGTACGTCAGCGTGTAAGCGCCGGGGGCCAGCGAGCCGCTAGCAATGTTCACCGTTCGCCCGCTGGCGACGACGCCGCTCGGACCAGTGAGTGTGAAACTGACCGAACCAAAGACGCCCAGCCCATCGCCGACCGTGAGATTGATGCTCGCCTGACTGAACAGGCTGAACGCGATGTTCGCATTCACAACCACCGGCGACGCCGACGTCGGGTTCCCCGGCAGCCACACCGTCGAGTTGCCGTTCAGGCGGATGCTCGTCTCGGAGACATCCGACTGCACGCTCACCGAGTTGTCACCCGGAAACCCGAACGACACATCCTGATTCCACACCCCAAACGTCGCCGCCGACTGCGTCAACGTCCCGCTCGGGCTGAAGATCGTCGCGTTGCGCGACTGCGACGCCAGACCAACTTGCGCCAGGGCGTGCGACGGATACGCCGCGACCGCCATCAACGCAACCAAAGCCAAACCTACGAAGCGACTATTCAAGAGCTTGAACATCAGACGTTCTCCAAACAAATGACCACCCGGCGGGACCGGGTTTGGGCAATGAACTCTACCACAAGCGGCCGCAATGGCGAGGAAAATGAATACAGCTTTCGCTCGCACGCTCACCCGTCGTAACGCCGCAGTCATCGCGTTCAACGCCCACCCAGCCAAGCTCCACGAAAGCAGCCGCCACGCCCTAGACAGGGGCGTGGCGGCTTCACCAGGCGTCGCAGATGACACGTTCCGCGACTCACTCGCCCTTCGAGCCCGCAGTCGCCTTCGTATCAACGACGCGCCCGAGGAACGCGCGGATCTTCGTCGCGATCAATGCGCCCTCCTCTTCGAGCGCAAAGTGGCCGGTATCGAGCAGATTGAAGTCGATGTTCTTCAGATCACGCTTGTAAGGCTCAGCCCCCGCCGCGGGAAAGATCTGATCGTTCTTCCCCCACACGATCAGCGTCGGCGGCTGATGATCACGGAAATACTTCTGCCACGCCGGGTACAGCGGCGGGTTCGAGCCGTAATCCTTGAACAGCGCAAGCTGGATCTCCTTGTTACCCGGTCGATCAAGCCCGGCCTGATCGACGATCCACGCGTCGGGGCTGATGTTCTGCGGGTCGCGTGCGCCGTGCAGGTATTGCCACTTCGTCGTCTCCAGCCCGAGGAACCCCTCGAGCTTGGTGCGCAGCTCCGGGGTCGGGTTCTTCCAGTACTCCTTGAGTGGCGCCCAGAATCCGTCGGGCAACCCTTCGACATACGCGTTGCCGTTCTGCACGATCATGCCGCTGATCCGCTCGGGGTTCTTGGTCGCCAGGCGATAGCCGATCGGCGCGCCGTAGTCCTGAACGTACATCGTGAACTTCGTGACGCCGACCGCCTGCGTGAACTCGTCGACGACGCCGGCAAGGTTGTCGAACGTGTATTCGAACTCCGATGCCAAGGGCATCGAGCTGTTGCCATAGCCCGGGTAATCCGGCGCGATGACACGGTACTTGTCGGCCAGCTTGGGGATCAGGTCGCGGAACATGTGCGAGCTGCTGGGGAAGCCGTGCAGCAGCAGCACGACCGGCGCGTCCTTCGGCCCCGCCTCGCGATAAAAGACGTCCAGCCCGCGAACCTTGACAGTCTTGTACTGGACCTGGCTCGGGTTTGCGGTGCTTGCCACAGCGGGCTTCGCAGGGGCCGCGGGCGTTGCGCTCGGGCCGCCCTGGGCGAGCAAAGTACCCGCCGCGACCGCCAGGGCGAGCGTTCCAAGAAGCGTGAAGGTCGTACGGTGTGCCATGAGATGTTCCTTTGTTCACCGGCCTTGCCAGCCGGGGTCCGCCTCGCGTTTGAGTTTCGCCTGTCCCGAACCGACGGGAAGCGAGCCGCGTAGACTAACCATCATTCAGGTGAATGACGGTTAGCGTTGGTTACACTGTGACACACAATTTCTGCCGCCGCATCCAAAGCACGTGGACCAACCCATGCAAGACAGCACGCCGAACGCCAAGCAACCCCCGACCGCAACACCCTTCCTCCACGTCGGCGGCACGCCCGCGATCGACTTCGTTGACACCGAGATCGTCGATCACGGCCAGCGCATTGATCTCCTGACACACTGGGAAGACGTCGCCCGATGGGCGCACGAAAGCGGGCTGATCACCAAATCGCAGGCCACCGATCTCGCCCGCCGCGTCCCCGCGTCGCGCCACCAGAGCGAGCTTCAGCGACTTCGAGACCTCCGCGCCGCACTCCGCCGAGCCCTGGAGATCTTCGCCGAGCGCGGCACACTCACGCCTCAAAGCCTCGCCCCGCTCAACGCGGCCCTCGCCGGCGATGAATCACGCGACACATTCGCAATCATCGGCGGCCGACTCACCCTTCGCCGCGAGATCGTCGCGATCACCCCAGCCCAACTTCTCGCACTCATCGCCCGAAGCGCGGCCGAGCTCTTCGCCACCGCCAATCCAAGTCGCGTCCGCCCCTGCGCAAATGACGCCTGCATCCTCTGGTTCCACGACACCTCCAAAGGCGGCACCCGCCGCTGGTGCAGCATGGAAGGCTGCGGCAACCGCGCCAAAGTCGCGGCCCACGCCCAGCGCGAGCGCTCGACCGAAAGATGATGGGCCGGACGGAAGGTGGTGGGGGAGCGAGAAGGTGGCGGCGATGCTCGGTGCAGATTAATCCGACGCCCGAACCCAACCCCGCTCACGAGTCCATGTCGATGAGCGACGCGATCTTCTCCATCTCCGAATCACTCACAACGCCCTTGTCTCGCAAGAGCTTCGCAAGCGTCGCAACGCACATCTGCAGCGCTTCATTCTCAAGCTGCAGTGCCGCGATCTGTCGCTCCTGCTCCTTGTCGCTGGCCAGGAGCTTGTAGTCGATCTGCCGCTGGTCCCCAAGCGCGCGTCGGAGCGCCGCAACATCGTCCTTGGACTCCTCGATGTCCATCTGCTGGCCGAAGTTACCCAGCAGCAGCATTCGTCCCCAACCCATAGCCCGCTCCTTAGCTCCGCCCCTCGATGCCTTGATGCCTCGGTCCCTCGATGCCTTCCCCTACTTCAACAACCGCTCCAAGAAGTGAATATCCACGCCCCCCTTGCGGAAGTCCGTGTTCTCCATCAATCGCAGGTGCAGCGGGATCGTCGTCTTGATCGGCTCGACGTTGTACTCGCGCAGCGCCCGGGCCGTGCGATCGATGCACTGCGTGCGGTCATCCGCGTGCACGATCAACTTGGCCACCATGCTGTCGTAGTACTTGGGCACCACATAACCGGTCACCACATGCGTATCCATGCGAACGCCCGGCCCGCCCGGCGTCTCCCACTTCGTCACCGGCCCCGGCTGCGGCATGAAGTTCCGCGCCGGGTCCTCCGCATTGATACGGCACTCAATCGCGTGCCCGCGCACCTTGATCTCTGATTGCTTGTAAGGCAGCTTCTCACCCGCCGCGACGCGGATCATCGTCTTGACGATGTCGATCCCCGTGATCTCCTCCGTCACCGGGTGCTCCACCTGCACCCGCGTGTTGACCTCCAGCATGTAGAAGTCCTGCTTGTTGTCCATCAAAAACTCGACCGTCGCCGCGCCGTGGTACTTCGCCTGCTTGATCAACCGCACCGCCGCCTCGCACACCGGCTGGATCTTCTCGCGGCTCACGCCCGGGCTCGGCGCTTCCTCGATCAACTTCTGATGCCGGCGCTGCACGGAGCAGTTCCGCTCCCACAGGTGAATCGCCTCGCCGTGCTTATCGCCGATGATCTGGATCTCGATGTGCTGGGCGTGCTCGAGATACTTCTCGATGAACACGGCGCCATTGCCAAACGCCGCCTGCGCCTCCGTACTCGCCGCTTGCAGGTTCGACCGCAGCGTCATCTCGTTATGGCACACGCGCATGCCGCGCCCGCCGCCGCCGGCGCTGGCCTTGATGATCACCGGATAACCGATCTTCTCCGCGACCTTCACCGCTTCGTCAGGGTCCTCAATCGCGCCGGGCGAACCCGGGAAGATCGGCACGCCCGCCTCCTTCGCGGCGTTCTTGCACGCCACTTTGTCCCCCAGCCGCGCCATCGCGTGCGGCGTCGGCCCGATGAACTCGATCTTGCAATCCAGACAC
>JAIEQQ010000601.1 GCA_019747615.1 Phycisphaerales bacterium | reverse complement strand
ATCAGCACACGCTGCACTTTGGCCCCAACATGACGCCGATGGTCGATGTCGTCATGGTCATCCTCGTCTTCTTCATGGTCTCCGCGGCGTTCGTCGGCCCCGAGTGGTTCCTCCGCACGCTGCTGCCCCAGAGCGCCGCCAAGGCCGCGACGACCCCCAGTGGCAGCGGCGGCGCGTCGCTGGGCCCGCTGCGCATCACGCTGGAGATGCGGCTAGACCCCGCGGACCCGAAGCGCGTTCGCGTGACGGGCAACGGCCTGCAGGACGCCACGCCCGAAGCGCTCGGCGAGTCGCTCAAGAAGCTCACCGACGGACTCGCCAACGAGGAAGTCGCATCAAAGATCGAAGTGCTGATCGCCCCGGCCCGCAGCATCCCGTATCGCGAAGTGGTGCGGATGCACGAGCTGGTCGGCGCCGCGGGGATCACGCGCGTGGGCTATTCAACGAACTGACCGACGCGGGCGTTGCATCGCGCGAAGCGAGCGCACACGCTCGCTCCCCCCTCCCCCGGTCCCTACCGGGGGAGCTGCCGCGCCTCGCGGCGGAGGGGGCAGGACTTCGAGATACTCGTTGTCACAACCAAACTACTCGTTGTCACAGCAATCGCCGGAGGCCAAGAACCCCCTCCGGCTCGATGACTCTCCACCTCCCCCGGTAGGACCGTGGGAGGGTGGGGCGATCAGAACTTCAAATGCGCCGGCTTCTCCGCCGGAGGCCGGAAGCCCAGGATCGCTCGCGCGATCGCCAGGTCACCGGCGAGCGTGATCTTGATGTTGCCCGGCTCGCCGGCGACGGAGACGACGCGCTCGCCCAGTCGCTCGACGAGCTGCGCATCATCGGTGCTCTCCAGGTTCGTCTGCTGATACGCACGCAGCAACAGCTCGCGCCGGAAGACCTGCGGCGTCTGCACGGCCACCAGGCTCGCCCGATCCACCGTCGCCTCGATCGGGCGCACGGCGCTATTCGGCGACGCCTGCGAGCCGAAGATCGCCGCGAGTGGGTCGGCCTTCGTGTCTGTCAGCGCAGCGCCCACGCGCTTGAGCGTGTCGCTGACGGGCACAGCGGGGATCACCGCGTCGTGATCCGCCGCGGCTTCGAGTACGCGGGCGATCAGCTCTGGCGTCGCGCACGGCCGGGCCGCATCGTGAACTGCAACATGGCTGCACGTCGCCGGCACGTGCGCCAGCGCGTTGCGAACGGTCTCGTAGCGATGGGTGAGGCCGCCGCGCACGAGCGTGACGCCGTAGAACCCGAGGCGGTCGCCATGACGAAGCCTGAACGCGTCAAAGGCGTTGTCGTTGGCGGGTCCGGCGACGACGATGGCCTTGACCTGATCAAGCTGCGTGAAGAGCTCGATCGTGCGATGCAGCACCGGCCGCCCGCCGAGATCCTCGTCGAGCTTCGAGCGCGCGCTCGTCGCGCTGAGCGAGGCGTGTTCAGGCTGCGAATATCTGCGCGAAGCGCCCGCGGCGGGGATGATGACGGCAAGCTGCATCGCCAAGTGTAGAAAGCCGAGCCGGCCCCCAAGCCGCGCCAGGGCGTTCGCGAGAGCGATCGATGTTCGTATTATAGAAGGATGTTTCGGTCGCCAGATCGGTGGATGGTTTGACCATTGTGAAGGGTTTTTACTGTCTAACGAAACACCAAACACAGCGTCATGGGCGTGTGAATTGTCCTCGTTCGATCGAGAACTCGACAAACGTCGGTCAAAGTGCGCAAAGTTGGCTGGATTCACCTAGGACATGGGTTAGCGTTACGGCTCACGAAACTTCAGACCAATTTCCGGGCTCGCGTGAGCCCACCGCCATCACCCTCGACTCGCTGTCCCACAGGCCACCTTACACCGGAGATCATCAATGCGTATGTCCAAGACTCGTGCCCTTTGTGCAGTTGCTGGCGCTCTGGCCAGCATCACCTCGGCTTCGGCCCAGGTGAGCTTCACCGGCGCCTCCATCACCCAGAACTTCGACGGCATCGTCGTGTCGCCGAACCCCTTCTCCGCCACGATCGGCGTTCACGCCGGCGTCCCCGGCGTCAGCGGCTGGTTCGGAACCAAGGTTGCTGGCAACGGCGCAACCCCCATGCCGTTCACGGCTGACACCGGTTCCGGTGCTTCCGGCGGCCTGTTCAGCTACGGTGCCGCCGCGTCCCCGAACGATCGCGCTCTGGGCGCTCTCTCGTCAGGGTCCAACGCCCCCGGCTTCGGCTTCGCTGTGACCAACAACTCCGGTGCTCCGCTGACCGAGTTCACGATCACGTTTGACGCCGAGCAGTTCCGCTCGTCCACGGTGAACGTCAACACGCTCGTCGCGTCTTGGGGCACCTCGGCCTCCGGCGCCACGACCACGGACTTCATCACGAGCGCCACGCTGACCGCGGATCCCGCGATCAACATCGTCGGCGCCGCCCCGGTCACGACCAACGGCATCCTCGTCCCCCCGACCAGCGCGACCATCACCAAGACCTTCACCCCCGCCAGCCCCATCGCGATCGGCGAGACCATCTTCTTCCGCTGGGTCGACACCAACGATGGCGGCAACGACGCCGGCCTCGCGATCGACAACTTCACCTTCAGCGGCCCGAGCGTTGTTCTGTCGCCGAACGTCGTCAAGACCGTCGCTGCGACGCCGAACCCTGTCACCACCGTCCCGGGTGACATCACCTACGCCATCACCGGCATCTCCAACACCGGCAGCGGCAACGCGCCGACTCCGTCGATCACCGCGGCCTTCCCCGCGGGCGTGTCGTACAACGCCGGCGCCTCGATCCTGCCCCCGGGCGCGACCGCGAGCTTCGTCGCTCCCAACCTGACGATCAGCCTTCCGGCGATCGCCGCTGGCGGCACCTTCCCGGACATCTCGATCGTGATGACCGCGTCGGTTGAGTTCCCGGCCCCGACCGGCCTCAGCTCGACCTTCCTGAGCCTCCCCGGCACTGACAGCGACCCGACCAACGTTGTCGTCGCGCTCGCCGCGGACTTCAGCCCCCAGGCCGTGTCCTTCACCGGCCCGGACCTGACCCAGAACTTTGACGGCATCGTCGTGACGACGAACCCCTTCACCGCCGTCATCGGCGAGCAGTATCGCGTCCCTGGCGCGCTCGGGTTCACGGGCGCCAAGGTCGCCGGCAACGGCGGCACCGCGATGCCGTTCGCAGCGAGCGACGGCTCGGCCACCAGCGGCGGCATCTACAGCTTCGCCGCCGCCGCCGCCACGACCGATCGCGCCCTGGGCTCCATCGCCTCCGGCAGCAACTCCCCGGCCTTTGGCGTCGCGATCACCAACAACTCCGGCGCTCCGATCAACGCCTTCACCATCACCTTTGATGCTGAGCAGTACCGCTCGTCAACGACCGTGACCAACACGCTCGTGTTCAGCTACGGCACCGCCACCGGCGGCGCGACCCTTGCGGATTATCTCACCAGCGCCACGCTGGTCGCCGCGGTCCAGGGCGACATCATCGGCGACCCCTTCGTCGGCTCCAACGGCGTGCTCGTGCCCCCGACGGTCAAGAACGTCGTCGCGACGATCGTCCCCGCCTCGCCGATCGCGGCCGGCGACACCGTCTTCCTCCGCTGGGTTGACACCAACGACGGCGGCAACGACGCCGGCCTGGCGATCGACAACTTCGTCTTCTCCACCAACGTGCCGGCAACCGCCAGCGTCACGAAGAACGTCGGCGTCAACTCGCCGGTCATCGGCACCGTTCCCGGCAACGTGACCTACACGTTCAGCTCGATCGCCAACAACACCCCGGTCAACGCCACCGGCGCTCAGATCACCGCCACCTTCCCCTCGGGCGTGTCGTTCGTCTCGAGCACCTTCCCTGGTGTCGTGACCTTCACCGGCAACGTCCTGACGGTCAACCTCGGCAACGTCGCCGCTGGCGGCACCGTGCCGGACTTCAGCGTGACCATGTCCTCGAGCGTCGAGTTCCCCGAGGCCGGCCCGTTGGCCGTGACCTTCGCCTCGACCCCCGGCACCGATACTGACAACACCAGCGTTGTCATCTTCAACAACACCAACACCGTCCAGCAGGACGACCTGGCGGTCGGCCTCAACCTCGGCAACGCCAACACCACCCTTCAGCTCTGGCGCGGCGCGCCGACCAGCGCCCTGATCCCCGAGGCCTACAACGCTCCGTTCATCCAGTCCGTTGAGTTTGACAGCAAGAACGGCACCAAGAGCAACGCCAAGGGCAACCTGCTCGGCGTCAACTTCGGCTCGAGTCTCCCCGGCGGCGTGATCTGGGCCTTCCCGACCCAGAGCCTCGGCGCGTTCTCCGGCAACGTCATCGGCTCCTTCACCGACTCCACCACCTTCACCCACGGCGCTAGCACCAGCTCGGTCCCGGCCTCGCGTCTGAGCGGCCTCTCAGTCGCCCCGGACAACAGCAAGATCGCGGTCGCGGGCTTTGACAATGGCGCCGTCTACGTCTTTGACTACGCCAACACGGGCGATGGCCAGGCCACACTGTCCAACGGCCGTTCGTTCAACGATGGCAACGCCGCCACCCTGCGTACCGTCGGCACCACCTGGCTCGACGAGACCCACTTCGTCGCAGTCCAGCCGACGAGCACGGAGATCCGGGTTGTTGTGTACGCCGTGAGCCCGACCGATATCACCTCCGTCTCCGTGCTCACGCTCCCGCTCTCGGGCGCCAGCTTCACCGATGTGGACTTCAACCCCAGCGTGCCCGCGCCGCTGAATGACAAGCTGATCGTCGCGGCCAACTCCTCCGACGGCGGCAACCCCGCGGTCTTCTCCAGCACCGTCTGGATCATCACCGCCCCGACCGCCCCGAGCTTCACCTTTGGCGTCGCTCCCGCCGGCATCAGCTACAGCACCAGCACCCCGAGCGTCCGTGAGATCGCCTTCGGCTCCAACGGCGACGTCTACCTGCAGCAGATCAATGGCACCGTTGACCGCGTCGCGTTCAACTCCGACCTCAACACCATGTTCGTCGCGAACAACGGTGTGAACTTCCGCGGCTTCTCCGGCGGCACCTTCAGCGGCATGGACATCGCCGCGGGCTCCAACGACGGCGTCGTGTTCCCCGCCCGTTGCAACGCCGCCGACATCGCCTACGACAACCAAGAGTTCCTCCCCCGCGCCGAAATCGTTGACGGCACCAACGGCACCCCGGCCATCCCCGGCCCGGCCACCGGCACCAACAACGGCGTGACCGAGGCTGACTACAACATCTTCTTCGCCAACTACTTCGACGCGGCACCCGTCTGCGACATCGCCAACGATGACAACAGCAGCCGCGTCCCGACCCCCGCGCCGGGCACCGTCGTGAACAACGGCGTGACCGAAGGTGACTACAACTACTTCTTTGCCGTCTACTTCGACGGCTGCGCCCTCTAATACGAGGGCCGAGGGCCGAGTGGGAAGCCACTGGGCATCGGGCACTCGGCATCAGTCTTGTTCTGCTAAGGCTGATGACTGAAAACTGACAGCTCCCTCAAGCCCCGGCTCATCTGAGCCGGGGCTTTTTCGTGCGCTCCAGCGTTGGGATCCGTCGCAACCGCCGCCGACAGACGTCATTACAGGACGTTCGCGCCTTGGCCCATGGCGTGATTGACCGATCGCCCGGCCACTCGCGGCATTTGAATGGCAATTGCACGGGTATGGGGTACGGTGAAGTCCGTCCGGACCTCCGGAGTGGCCCGACTGCGATCGGTTTCGGTGGTTCCGCTTTGTGTTCCTGGAGATCGGCCTATGGGTGTGTACCGTCGCTCTGCTCGTGGCGTGTCGCTGGGTGGCGCTGTCGCCGCTGTCCTCCTTGCGCTCTGCGGTGGCAGCGCCAGTGCC